>JAHEMX010000103.1 GCA_024643445.1 Desulfobulbaceae bacterium
GAATCGATTTTGATGCGGATACCACTGAAATCAGTCCCGGTAAAATAAAATTTACCAATCCGGACTATGAGCGGAAAGACAGCCAGTGGAAATTATATTTTCGAGCGGGCAAAGAACCCGTCACGGAAGCAAGAGCCTTTGCCCAGGAGTGGTTAGCAGAATTACCATAGAGAATTCCGATAAGACACCGGGACGCACGAACGGTTCGCGCTAGTGAACTCGTTCGTTAGGTGTATTTGAATTTTTAGCTCGATTGATTGAAATACAGGAATAAAAATGGTCAGGGATCTGCGTGAAAAGATGCTTCAGGAAATGGAGCATAAAGAACTATTTGAGCAGGTACAAAAATACGGTTTTGCCTATGTCGATCAGGTGCGGGAAAGAAACGTATTTCCAACCGATGATGCGATAGCTGATCTGGCTGTTTTCACCGAATCATTGCCTCAAGCCTCCGGTGATGCAGCCGAAATATTGGCACTTTTACATCGGTACGGTTCTCCGGCCACCGTCGCGCAGACAGGCGGGCGATATTTTGGTTTTGTTGACGGCGGTGTCATACCTGCCGCGCTCGCTGCACGTTTGCTGTCTGACTACTGGGATCAGAACACCGCACTTTATGATATGTCTCCATTGGCTTCCAGGCTGGAAGAGATATGTGAGATGTGGCTCAGGGAACTGCTCGGTTTGCCGGAAAAAGTAGTTGCCGGATTCGTTAGCGGTTCTTCTCTCGCGATATTCTGCGGGCTCGCGGCAGCCCGATACCGCATCTTTCAGAACAACCATTGGAATATCAATAAAAAAGGGTTCCGCGGTGCACCTGCAGTGCGGATCGTCGCCGGACGACAAGCGCATGGGACGGTGTCTAAAGCGCTCGCTCTTCTGGGCTTTGGACTTGATAACATTGCCTGGGTTGACACAGACCGAGAGGGCAGGATCATACCAGAAAAAATACCTGAGCTTGATGAGAAAACGATACTTGTTTTACAGGCTGGAAATGTGTGCTCAGGCTCTTTTGATCGTTTTGAAGAACTATGCACAAAAGCAAATAAAGCAAAAACGTGGGTGCATATCGATGGTGCGTTTGGTCTTTGGGCTGCCGCCTCCAGCACGTTGAGACATCTTACCAGGGGAATTGAAATAGCAAACTCATTCTCCCTGGATGGACATAAAACGCTTAATACACCCTATGACAATGGTATTGTCCTTTGTGACGATAAAGACGCATTGACACAGGCCTTGCACGCTTCAGGCTCATACATCAGCCATAGTGGAAACAGGGATGGCATGTTTTACACGCCTGAGATGTCGAAAAGAGCGAGATCTGTCGAGCTTTGGGCAGCCTTGAAATATCTGGGGAAAGAAGGTGTCGATGAGTTGGTATCGGGTCTGCACCATCGGGCCCTGCAGTTTAAGGACGAACTCAAGGAAGCTGGCTTTCACATACTCAATGATGTTGTTTTTAATCAAGTGGTGGTAGCATGTGATACAGACGAACTGACCAGTCAGACAATGAAACATCTCCAACAATCCGGCGAGTGCTGGGCAGGTGGTGCTGTTTGGGCCGGTAAAACAGTTATCCGGATCAGTGTCTGCTCCTGGGTTACCACAGAGCGTGATATAACACGCTCTGTTACAGCCTTTGTTGCTGCAAGACAAAAGGCTGCAGGATATCGGAACACCGAGCAAAACGTTTCGGGTGACCGCGAGAGGTCATGGTAATTGAACATCTCGTTATATGAAGGGAAAAATGTCATGTTGACAGGTGCCCATTTCATACTGACCTACCTGTGCAATTTCAAATGCGATCATTGTTTCTTGTCTTGCGGCCCGGGCTCAAAGGGCACATTTTCTATTAATCAAATCAAGGTTGTTCTTCAGGAACTGCAAGAAATCGGGACAATAGAGGAGGTCTGCTTCGAGGGAGGCGAACCTTTCTTGTTCTATCCCTTATTGCTTGAATGTGTCAAACTCGCTCACAATAAAGGCTTCAGGACGGCAATAGAAACAAATACGTATTGGGCGACAACCGAAGAAGATGCAGCGCTTTGGCTCAGTCCGCTTCACCATGCGGGGCTTTCAAAGCTTGAGGTAAGCGACGATACATTCCATCATGGAGAGGAGGCTGATAATACGGCAAAACGCGCTTTTTCCGCCGCAAAAAAACTTGGTATGAAGGTTCAGACGATTTGCATCGATGAACCAAGAATTGCAATAAACAAAGAGCAGGTGAAAGGAAAACCTATATACATCGGCGGTCCAAAATTAAGGGGCCGGGCGGTGGCGAAGCTTACCGGAGGGTTACCCGGAATTTCATGGGAAAACTTTACCGAATGTCCTTTTGAGGATCTGAGACATCCTGAAAGAGTTCACCTCGATCCGTTTGGCAATGTACACCTGTGTCAGGGTTTGAGTATGGGCAATATGTGGAAAACGCCATTATCAGTTCTGCTGCATGACTATAATCCTGATACACATCCGATCTGCGGGCCTTTGCTCAGAGGCGGGCCTGCTCGGTTAGCCCGGGAGCACAGCGTTGAACATGAGCATGAATATATTGATGCCTGTCATATGTGCACGAGTATGTGCCTGAAATTAATTGATGCTTTTCCACAATATGTCGGACCGAAACAGGCGTATGGCGTGGAGTAGGCAATAACATCTTATCCAATTCTTTCACTTAACCGTTGAGCAGCCAGGGAAACAGCCCATGAGCTCATCACCGCCCCTCAGCCCTGAACCGACACCTGCCGTAAATGGCATATATTTTGCGCTGCCGGGCGGCATCTGGGTGCTCGGGTTTGTCTCGCTGTTCATGGACATATCATCCGAGCTTGTCCACAGCCTTCTGCCGATATATATGACGACGATGCTCGGTGCATCCATGGTCACAGTAGGGATTATCGAGGGTGTGGCGGAGGGGATCGCTGCGGTCACGAAGGTGTTTTCCGGCGCTCTCAGTGATTATTTCAGGAAGCGCAAACTGCTTGCCGTGATCGGGTATGCACTGGGGGCCTTGAGCAAACCGATCTTTCCGCTTGCCACGACCATTGGCTGGGTGTTCGGTGCGCGCTTTGTCGATCGCATAGGCAAAGGTATTCGCGGCGCGCCCCGTGATGCACTGATCGCCGATATTACGCCGCCACCGCTTCGGGGTGCGGCCTACGGCCTGCGCCAGGCGCTCGATTCAGTAGGCGCCTTTGTCGGGCCGCTGCTGGCGGTTGTCTTTATGATCCTGCTGGCAAACGATATCAAGGCGGTATTGTGGGTGGCGGTGGTCCCGGCGTTCATCGCGGTGGTTTTGCTGGTCGTTGCGCTCCGCGAACCAGAGCCGACAGTAAGCAACGCACGGTCCGGAAAACAGCTGGCGCTGAGGGATGCCATGCGCCTGCCATCCGGTTACTGGCTTGTTGTTGCGCTGGGAGGAGTCTTTACCCTTGCCCGCTTCAGTGAGGCGTTTCTTATTCTTCGTGCTCAAGATGTCGGACTTGCTATCGCTTATGTGCCAGCAATGATGATTTTGATGAATATTGTCTACTCATTGTTTGCCTATCCGGCGGGTGTGCTCTCGGACCGGCTTGCGGCAAGAAGGTTACTAGTGTTCGGGTTTGGATTACTCGTCATCGCAGATGTCATGTTAGCGCTGGCCGATTCACCTGCGCTCGCTTTTCTGGGCGTGGCTTTTTGGGGAATGCACATGGCCTTCACCCAGGGCTTGCTGTCGAAACTCGTTGCCGATACGGCCCCAGGCGAATTGCGCGGGACAGCCTTCGGGATGTTTAATCTGGTCAATGGCGGGGTGCTTTTGCTGGCAAGCGTTATTGCCGGGTACCTGTGGAGCAGGTACGGTGCCTCTGCCACGTTTTTTGCCGGGGCATCGTTCGCGGCTCTCTCGGCATTGGGGCTGCTTTTTTACCATCCTGATGAGTGACATACGGCCAGGCATGGTCATGCCGCGTGATCCTGCCTGCCCGGCCACTGAGTTTCAGCCGGTGCCAGAGGTCACAGGCTGTTCCGAAGGTTAACCTCGAGCTTCATCGGGAGGAACAACGATCATGTTGAAACGGATTCAGGCCGGCGTCCTGGAAATCGCCTACTATGATGAGGGTCCCGCAGATGGCACGGCAGTTGCGCTCCTTCACGGCTTTCCCTACGACGTCCGTGCTTATGCTGCGGTGAGCCCGCTTTTAGCTGCATCGGGGTGCCGGGTGATCATCCCCTATCTGCGCGGCTATGGACCGACGCGGTTTTTATCTTCAGATACGCCGCGCTCAGGTCAGCAGGGTGTTCTTGCTGGTGATCTTCTTGCGCTCCTGGATTCGCTTGAAATATCGAAGGCAGTGCTCGCCGGGTATGACTGGGGTGGTCGCGCCGCGTGCATAGCAGCCGCTCTCTGGCCTGATCGCGTGCGTGCTCTCGTTTCGGTCGGAGGCTATAACATTCATGACATCCCGCGCTCGGTTGAGCCTCAGAATCCGGAAAATGAATACCGTTACTGGTATCAATACTATTTCCATTCCGAGAGGGGGCGGGCGGGGTTATCTAAAAACCGTCGCGAGTTTTGCAGGCTCCTCTGGCGGCTATGGTCTCCAACCTGGAAATTTACTGACGAAGATTTCAACCGGACAGCTGTCTCTTTTGACAACCCTGACTTTGTAGACATCGTGGTTCATTCCTACCGGCATCGCTATGGACTGGTAGCCGGTGACCCTTCGGTCGAAGAACTCGAACAGCGCCTGACGAAGCTGCCAAAAATAGCTGTCCCATCTATTACGTTGGACGGGCGTGATGACGGCGTCACCCCTCTGGGAGGCTCGGCGGGTCATCGACATTTATTTACGGGGAGGTACGAGTATCGGATGATTCCCGGTGTTGGTCACAATCTCCCTCAAGAAGCGCCTCGCGAGTTTTCGGAAGCGGTGCTGTCCCTCTTGCAAGCGGACGGATGAAGATCAAAACGAGGTGCTGTATCAACACTAGGTAGCGTCAAAATGAAATCCCTCGTGGCCTTTATTTACCTGCCAGTTGCTTTTGTTATCCTTATCGGGTGTACTCCCAGGGATTCCTTGGAAAAGCCTGATATAGAATCCGGAAGCGGCTTCTTTTACTATAAAGACAAAGCAATCGCCGATGGTTCTGCAATGCGTGTGTTCTATTTTAAACCACGCAACTTTAATCCAGACCGGCCAATAGTTTTTCTCATGCACGGAGCGGATAGACATGTCACTCACCTCACAGGAGAAGATGCAGAACTTGTTGAAAATTATAACATTCTATTGATCCAGCCGGAATACTCCGAACGGTTGTATCCTGAGATTGAATCATATCAATACGGTAACGTCAGAACAAAACCAAAAGAGTTGTGGACCTATTACGTAAATGACAGAATTTTTCATTTGGTAAAAACAATAACCGGAAGCCGGCAAAAAAAATATTACCTGTGGGGGAATTCCGCCGGTGCCCAGTTTGTCCACAGACAGCTGCTGGTCGGCGCCTATAAATACATCAGCAAAGCTTTTGCTTCAAACGCCGGAGTGTATACCATGCCGACACATGGTATCAACCCGTATCCTTTTTCTCTCAAGGGCCTGAGCCTGACCGATGAAGATTTGAGACGGATTTTTTCTTTAGATTTTTTCATATTGCTCGGTGAGGATGATGTTATTCAAGACGCATTTTTCCTCATGAACGACGCCGCAATGCGGCAGGGTTCCAACCGGCTGGAGCGAGGAAGAACATTTTATGCAATTGCGGAAAGGGAAGCTCAAAGACTTGCTGTCGATCTGAAATGGAAGCTCATTACTATTCCAGGGTGTGGGCACAACCCCAACGATGATATGACGCGCACGATTGCCCGTTTGATATTTTCAGAGAAGAACTGAAGGTTTTCACCTCTATGTTTCGGTTTCCTTATCGTTTTTTATTTCGTTGAAAGAGGAGGCACAGCTGTTTATCCACACCGGCCTTTCTTTAGCCAGCCGGCTGAGACAGCTGAGGAATGAGATCGTAAAAATACTTGTAACTTCATGGAGCAACCATTAAGCTCGTTTCTGTTTCCGGGGCCCTGGAAAACAGGGTCTTACTATCCCCCTGCTAGAACCAGGGCAGAAGTTCTCAATCTGGTAAAGTGGTTGTGTCCCCATGACAATTGCAGCCTCGATCGGCATTGCTGCCGCCTTTCTGACCACGGTCTCCTTTGTGCCGCAGGTTTTTCGCGTAATGCGTACCCGTGACACCCACGCCATCTCGCTGTGGATGTACCTGCTGTTTTCCACGGGCCTCGCGTTGTGGCTGGTGTATGGCCTTATGCTCGGCCTGTGGCCGGTGATCATTGCCAACAGTGTGACACTGCTTCTGTCTCTCATCGTCATCTGCTTCAAGGTGCGAAGTCCCAAACGGCCTGCACAGGGCTAGCTCGGGACACTTCGATGTCGGGCTCAGTGCCTGGCGTAAGACCTTATCTGGCGTGATGCAACCAGGAACTATGGTTGATGGAGCAGCCTGCGATGGTTTTTACCCGCCCAGTTCCCATCAAGCTTGTATCTATTTTACCCACCTCAAATAATAATGGGTAAAATGTACGCAGCCGTTTTTTTCGGTTCGCTCTATTCTGTCTGGCAGTTCTTTTAACGTGCTGAAAATAAATCACTATATTAACGGTGCATGCCCCCGGCCACAGGTATAGTATTTGCAAAGGTTATAACAGGCACAGCAGAGCAAAACAGTGGGCATCGATCACAAAAAGGAGATATCATATGTGGGGCGCAAAAATGAGCGAGTGGGGAAGTGGTTTTTGTGGTTTCGGACCATCCTTTGGGCATGGGCCCTGGTTTCTTGGATGGCTCTTTCCCTTATTATTCTGGGGATTAATCGCATATCTCATTTTCAGATCTTTCAGGTATCTGTTTTCCGGTCGCCGATCAGGGGAAACCGATAGCTCATTTGAGATACTGAGAAACAGATATGCAGCAGGAGATATAAACGAACAGGAGTATACGGAACAGAAAGCCATACTGGGCAGAAAGTGACAGTAGCAGGATTGTTTTGCTATTTTCGGGACGCCGTTTGGTTATCCATGCAGGCAACTGATATCTTTACCTGAGGAATTTTTGCCGGTAAACTGATCGGGATGTTGAAAGCGATAGGGTCTTCATGGTACCTGTTGGTTGACTCAAGGGGAAGGAACGTCACTCCGGGTTGTCTCGGCCGTCAGTGATTCTCTGCCGTGCAGACAGATTAACAGGCTTCGGGCCTTTCGTATTAAAGGGGGATAGACATGACGGGAGTTAACGTTCTGGAGACAAATCACACGGGGATCACGGTTCAGGACCTCGACTATACTGTCAGGTTTTTCACCGAGGTTCTCGGCTATGACCTGATAGCTGAGCGCGCGCCGCGTGGTTTGGCGAACCAGCAGAAGGTTACCGGAGTTGCGGGTTGCCATGTCGAAATAGCCTACGTAAAGGGCGGCGGACATGCCATCGAACTGCTGCAATACAATGGTCCCGATGACCGGAAGATTTACCAGCCTCGTCCCGTCGATGTCGGCCACTGGCACCTGTCCATCAATGTTGAGGATATCGAGATCGCCACCAGTGAATCACTAGCGTTCGGCTGCACCAGGGTCGGCGACCAGATCACCGTCGACGCCGGTCCAAACAAGGGAAACAAGATCCAGTATATAGCCCTCAAAGATGGCATGATCGTCGAATTTACCTGGATTGCCAACCGGGCTTAGTGACATCAGCCGCAGAAAGCAGCATGGCAGTTTTTTGCGGTGTCTCTGCGCCCGAAGGAGTTATAGCTTCTGGTAGAGTAAATTCAGCCACAGACCCATTGTGCTGAAAAATGCGAACCAAAAAGACAGCATTCGATGGATCAGGTGATTGTGAGTTAGATGTATATATGCCTGAATATATCTCATAAAAACAAAAAACCATGCCAGTACCAGCCCGGTCACACTTTCTATATCAAGACCCAGATAAAGTAAACTAGCCACATAGAACAGCAGGGGGACTTCAAACATATTATTAAAGCAACGAGTCGTCTTGGTTATTATTTCAGGCACCTCCTGACCTTCCATAAGCTTGAAGTATTTGGGGCTTACGGCACCGCTCTTTACACTTGCAATTCTCTGTTTCATGGTGATCAGGCCAACAACAAAAGTTAATAGCACCATGAAAAACATTGGATAGTGCATTTTCAATCTCAGTTCATTGGATTTTGACGCTTTGTATCTTTCAAGCGGAACTTACCTGCCGTTAACAGCAGCGGAGTCCTGGGCGAATGGAGCGAGTTTGGATGGAGGCACTGCCCGGCAAAAGATTGCAGACAGATCAGCAACCAGTTGACTGCCGATCTGTCTTGTTGTTAGGCGAGGTTCCTCGATTCAGGTTTTCCCTGCCGCAAGAGCTTTAACAGCATCGGTCGTGAGTGCATTCCCGCCGATCCCCCAATTACCGCTTTTCACTTCATCAATTACGACCCAGGTGACTTTGCGCATGTTTTCTCCTTCGATGGAAACCATTGCATCGGTTAATCTTTGAACCATTTCTTTCTTCTGGGCCTCTGAAAAGACACCTTCGATTACCTTCACATTGACTAATGGCATGAGATTTCTCCTGTCATATATCTGACCATTTTCGTGCGAGGTGACGATGCTGAGGTCGGGGGAAAAAGCAAATCAGGGACTTATGCTCTTATCCAAGGCTGGAGAGTGGGTGATGGCTTGTGTGCTATATTGTATGGTTTCAACCCGATACCATTCAATACGTGGAGGTGAAACGGACAACCATACAATAATCCCAAATCAGACTTCCTTGACATTGCCGTAGGTGGAACAGGTAAAACCTCGCACATGTACTACATTGTGTCACTTACACCATAATGGTCTTTGTTGAACAAATCAACTTCCGATGTTTGCGACACTTTCAACTCAATCAGTAGTTCAGCAGGGGTAAGTGTCCTCTGGGACTTTCGAGTCTGAAACAATTGGGGCAAAGGCACCCTGTTCCCGAGTAATTCCGAGAATACCAGAAGGGCTTTTATCTTTTCCGCAGCGGTCGCGTTTCTGAAGGTAAGCATTTCATCCATTTTTAAAACCCAGTGTTGCCAATGATTCGGGCTGGGGAAGAATCAATACGCTTGATTTATTCAAGAGAATCATATAATTTGCCGCATCCCGTGAGCTCGTTAACAGGGCCGGAATCAAAATCCTGATTTCCGCCACCCCATCGGCTTTCTAACTTTATCCACCCCTCTATTAATACTATGTCGCACGCACGAGCTGTCTCTCTGATGGTTCTCGCAACCCTGCTCTGGAGCATGGCAGGCGTGGTAACCCGACATCTGGATTCCGCCCACAGCTTCGA
>JAHEMX010000104.1:0-5216 GCA_024643445.1 Desulfobulbaceae bacterium
GTACCAAGACCTAGAACCCAGCACCATGATACTCCGCCGAATATAACGTGATCCTCTCCGGTAATCTCTAATAATTCAATCCACACGGATATTTTTTACCATTCCGGGTTACTTGAACAAGTGGGTTATTCGTTCGGCATCAAGACATGGGTTAGAAACTGAAAGAGCCGCAACGGGAAGAGTATTATCGCCGCCGATGAACATCAGCTCTTTTGCTCATGCGCCAGGAGCTTTTGTTTTCGTTCCGCGCCCCAGCGATAGCCAGCCAATCTGCCGTCCTTACCGATAACCCGATGACAGGGAATCAGCACAGCGATCCTGTTGGAGGCGCAGGCGTTTGCCACGGCCCGCACCGCTTTCGGGTTGCCGATTGCTTCGGCGATGTCCGCATAGCTGGCAGTGCATCCCGGCTTTATCTGCCCGAGTGCCTGCCAGACTCTTTGCTGAAAGACCGTGCCCCGGATATCAAGCGGCAGTCCGCTCCCCTCGGCGGGACTGTCGATGCCTGAGATCACCGCCTGGATCAGGGCAGCAAGGCCTGATCCGGCTCTCTCGAGGTCTGCCTTCGGAAAGTACTCCCGTAACCGGGCAAGCAGAGCGGGCGGATCGTCGCCAATTTCAACCGCGCAGATTCCCCGTTCGGTGGCGGCAACCATTACCCGGCCCAGAAAACAGTGTCCAAAACCGTATTCTATCATCATTCCTTTTCCGCCGTTTTTATACGTTTTAGGCTGCATGGCAAGATCATCATCTGTTTTTTCATAGAGTCGGCTGCTGGAGCTGTAGCCGGCGCGGTACTGGGCATCGGTGACCGAACGACCGCTCCGCAGCAGGCCGCGGAAACGTTTCGCCTGGTGTGTCGAACCGTATCGCCTGGGAGTAAGGCCGACAATTTTTTTAAACAGACGGTGAAAATGATACGGGCTTAACCCGGCCCGGGCCGCGAGATCGGCGAGTTTGATCGGTTTCCCCGCCTGTTCGATGGCCCGGCATGCTGCAATCATGATATCTTCCATACGATCAGCAGTAGAAACCGTTCCCGGCCAACAGCGCCTGCAAGCTCGATACCCGGCTTCCTCCGCCTCTTTGGGGGTGTTGAAAAACACCACATTCGGACGGTTCGGCAAGCGTGACGGGCAGCCGGGCCGGCAATAGACGCCCGTTGTCAGGACGCCGTAATAGAACTGTTCGTCGGCGCCTTTGTCGCGCGCTGCAATGGCTGCCCACTTGCTCTCTTCCGTGTGGTAACTCTTGTTTTCCTGCACCACCATGGCGAAACGTTATGAATTTTTATCGGCAGGAGAAAGCACTGCCGGCCTTGGGAAAAAACGGTGCCGTACAAACCTGAACAGACGGCCGTCAATGGTCAGAAGACCGAGACCGATCAGCCCCATGCCGACAAAATGTTTCACCTCGAGCTGCTCCTTAAGAACGGCTGAACCAAGAATGATCGCACTTATCGGGATAATCAGGGTCACCAGAAGGACGTTGGTGGCACCCGCCGTTGCGAGTATTCGGAAATAGATGATATAGGCGAACGCTGTGGAGAAAAGTGCCAGCCCCACTACCGCGGCCATTGCCTCCCAGCCGGGCGGCGCGAGATTCCAGGGCCGATCAATGGACAGCGCCAGCGGCACCAGCAAAACCGTTGAAGTGATCACCTGGCCCGTTGCCGTGACCAGCGGTTTTACGCCCAGCCGCCGGAACCGGCGGCCAAAGATGCCGGCAAAGGCATAGGACAGGGCCGCGCCCATGATGGCCAGCTGGCCAAACAGTTTTTCGCCAAGCCCGTAAAGCGCTTCGTGTCCGATCATGATAACAACGCCAGTAAAACCGATACTGATGCCGGCCAATCGCAACCCGGTCAGTCTCTCGTCTTTCGTCAGAAAATGCGCGGCGAGCACGGTAAAAAAGGGTGTGGTCGCATTGAGGATAGAGGCAAGCCCACTGGCTATCTGGGTCTGCCCCCAGACGATCAGGCTGAAGGGAATGACGTTGTTCAATACGCCCATGCCCAGGAAGGCCAGCCAGATCGAGCGCTCACCAGGCAGCCTCAGTCCGCTCAGGTACACCACTCCAAGCAGCACCATCGCTGCAAGGCTCAGCCGCAGGGCCACAAGGGTAAAAGGCGGCAGATCCTCCAGAGCAACCGCGATAAAAAAGAAGGCTCCGCCCCACAGACAGGATAACGCGAGAAGCAGCAACCATTCGTATCCGGTCATTGATCGTGCCGCTGAAGTCATTACTCCTCCTCCGGTGATGATGAGCTTTGGGGAATACTATAGGGGACTTGCAGAAAAGAAACACTCCGATTCTTGCTTTCTCATTCAAAAAAGGCAAGCCGATCGTTAAGACCGGATAGTGCACGAGTAGAGACAGACTGATTGACACTTTCCGACTTAGTTCCCACTACGGGGGCTTATATAAGTGCCTAATTTTCTAACAGTGGTTACCTTTTCACATTGCCCAGGTGTCTAATTATTCAACACTGGTTAGGGGGGTGTAATAACCCTTATCCGTTCTCACCAGGTAACTATCCGGGAATAAATGACTTTCATATTGTATCCCTCTATTGCCAGTTCTGGCACAAATCCTGCTCCTCTCGACGAGACATTAAACTAAGGAGGCACTATGTACGGACAAGGTATGGGCTTTTCAAACTGGCTTGGTGGTCCAGGTGGATTTATGCATGGATCTTTTGGAATGATACTGACAATTCTCTTCTGGGCTCTCTTGATTGGTCTGGCAGTGAAAATCTTTCAATATGCTGTCACATCAAAAAAAGAACAGACACCTCCCAGCGCCGCGACAATCCTGAAGAATCGTTATGCTGCCGGAGATATCACCAAAGAAGAATTTGAGCAGATGAAAAAAGACATAGCCTAAGGAACTTGAATGAAAAGAAGAAGGATATTAAAAGGAGGAGCTGCAATGCTCGGCATAACAGCTCTTGGCGGATATACGTTTCTTCGCAAAGCCGGCTTAAGCTACGCCGGCCCGGTGCAAGGATTCGACACAGCACTGCCCATACCTCCAATCCTTGAGCGCAATAACTCAGGTCCAGAAGCAGGCCGATATCAAATTACGGTAGAGAATGGCGAGAACTCGTTCTTCCCCGGTTATAAAACGTCAACACTCGGCTATAACGGCCCTTGCCTGGGCCCCACCATCAAGGTGAAAAACGGAGAGAAGGTCAAAATCAAGGTTGATAACAACCTCAGCCAGAAGACAACGGTTCATTGGCATGGCCTCCATGTTCCCGCGAAATGGGATGGTGGTCCTCGGCAGGAAATTGCGGCAGGCGCAACGTGGAGTCCCGAATTCACCATTGATCAACCGGCCGCCACACTCTGGTATCATCCGCATGCCATGGGTCTTACCGGCGAGCAGTCCTATAGGGGGCTTGCGGGACTATTCATAATCGAGGATGAACTGTCGGACGGACTCGATATTCCGGACTCCTATGGAATTGATGATTTCCCCCTTATCCTGCAGGACCGGCGATTTTTTGATGATGGGAGATTTGCCTACGCTCAAAACATGATGGATGTGATCCACGGGGTTATGGGCAATTACCTGCTGGTAAACGGCACGATATGGCCAAACCTCGATGTACCAAAAGGATTGGTTCGCCTGAGGATATTAAATGGCTCAAATTCATCAATTTACCGGATATCATTTCGTGACAGCCGCTCATTTTTCCAGATTGCCACGGATGGAGGATTTCAGGAAAAGCCTGTCGAGTTGAAACAACTCGTGCTATCGGCCGGAGAACGAGCAGAGATTCTAGTCGATTTTGGTGCCGATGCTCCCGGGTCAGCCAATTCATTGCTTATCGATCAATTGCCCGGCAATAAATTTGAGGCGATGCAGTTTAGGGTTCGTTCTGAACCAGGACTTATATTTACGATTCCTGAAAAACTGGTTTCAATAGACTGGCTGGAAGAGAAGGACGTCTCAAAAACCCGTACGTTCAGGATGGAGACCATGTCCCGGGGCATAGGGATGATGAAGCGGGGTGGTCAACTGACAATCAATGGCAGGAATATGGACCTCGATCACATCAATGAACAGGTTAAACTGGGGACGACCGAAACCTGGGAGATAGAAAATGTTTCCGCCATGATGATACGGCTGCCACACTCGATGCACCTCCATGATGTTCAGTTTCAGATTCTTGACCGAAATGGGCGGAAACCACCATTAAGCGAAAGGGGAAGAAAAGATACCGTACTGGTGCCTCCCGGGGAGAGCGTCCGTATCATTTCCAGATTTGATGATTATACAGGTATATATATGTATCATTGTCACCTTCTCGAGCATGAGGACAACGGCATGATGGGACAATTCGAGGTGGTGGCCTGAAAAAACAATCCGGGCAGCAATGCTCACTCTTTTGAAACTATCAACGAATCGACTCAGCCATGATTGTGGTGAAAACGTTAGATGGATAAGGGCAGCGTGGTCTCAAAAACCAGCATCTTTTCCTCGCATCTGCCATTCAAGGCCTCAAGGGCAGCATTAGGTCTCATCCTCGGGACACTTTTCCTGGCCGCCCTGCTCACCTTTTCCACGATTCAGAATATCAATCGCGCCCAGGGCATGATGGAGCGGTTTATGCTGCAGAAAGGAGAAACAACCACCAGGGCCATCGAGGCAGCGATCAAAACATCACTCATACATCATCATATGGGAGAAGAAGATACGCTTCATACCCTGCTCAGCGAGAGCAGCAGGGCAAACGATATTATATTCATCATCGTCATGGATAGTGAAGGGAAGGTTGTGAGTCAAACCGATAATGCTCCCGATGTTCGCCATATTGACATTGACCCGGCTCGGGTTCTCGATGGAGATGCACCCCTGACCTCAATGGATCAGGAAACGGGAATTTTCATTGTCACCACACAGCTCAGACTGCAAACGCACCTCACCGGCATGCCGGTGAGAGGAGCGCAGCAGCCGGTTATGGCGACCAGTACCCAACCCCTTGCCAGGGCGATTATCTCTATTGGTTTGTATACGGAAGAGTTTGACGCAGCGAGAAAACAGGATGTCCACCATGCCCTGTTTATGGGGGCGATCCTATTTCTCGTGGGAAGTGCCGGCTTATACGTACTCTTCCTCTACCAAGGAATGCGGGTTGCCAAATCGACGCTTGCCAACATGAAACTCTACACAGAGAATGTGATTGAGAGCATACCGGTCGGTATTGT
>JAHEMX010000104.1:5226-7727 GCA_024643445.1 Desulfobulbaceae bacterium
ATGACAGGGTGGTGTCCTGCAACCGGAAAACGGAAGAAATCCTGGGGAAATCGATTGAGGCAATTCAGGGAAACCGGATGAATAAGGCTTTTCCCGGATGCAGCCTTAACACGTCAGAAATCTGTGACGCCATTCTCGAATACGCCATGGATTGTTCTACCTCCGACGGCAGAACGGTCACGGTGAAGGTTGGCGGATCTTCTCTGGTGAATGATGAGGGGGAAAAAATCGGTACCGTCCTGGTTATCCGGGACATGAGCATGATCAGGGAAATGGAACAGCAGCTTGAGCGGACACGCCGGATGGCTGCCCTGGGTAAAATGGCTGCCGGTATTGCCCATGAAATCAGGAACCCGCTCGGTACCCTCAGAGGATTTGCTCACTACTTCGGCAATCAGCAGGGAGCAACTGCCGAGAGTAAAAATTATGCAGAACTCATGAAAAGCGAGATTGATCGTCTAAATCATAATGTATCCGGACTGCTTCAGTTTGCCCGACCAAGGGAACCACAGGTTGTCAGCGTCAACCTTGATGCGCTGATTTCAAAGACAGTGGCCCTGATGGAAAACGATTTTTCCAGGCATACATTGACGTTTCGTTACTGTTGCAACACCGATATCACCCTGGAGGCAGATCCCGATATGCTTCTCCAGGTACTGATGAATCTGCTGAAAAACAGTGTTATTGCAACTCCTGCAGGAGGAGAGATTTATCTCAGCGCTTCTCAGGATCAGCATCTAGTCCGCATCACGATAGCTGATAATGGCAGTGGCATGACAGAACAGGAACGTGAAAAAATGTTTGACCCCTTCTTCACCACCCGGAAAACCGGGACCGGACTGGGACTTTCGGTGAGTCACCAGATCATCGAGCAGCACAGCGGCACATTCGAGGTCATTACCGCTCCGGGCAGGGGAACAAGCGTGACCATAGTTTTACCGAAAATGCAGGGGGCCAGGTAATGCGAGAAAAAAGGAGGCAGGGAGCCATTCTGCTCGTCGACGATGACACCGCTCACCGCACGATGCTGAAAGTCAACCTCATGGCGGAGGGTTATCGTGTCGAAGAGCTGGAGGATGGTGATGAGGTTCTGGCATTCCTGAAACAACAAGAGGTTGATCTCATCCTCCTTGACATGAAGATGAAGCGGGTGGATGGCCTCACCACATTATCGCTGCTGTTGCAGGCAGGATATGCCCTTCCGGTCATTGTTCTGACCGCTTTTTCCTCCATAGAGAGCGCTGTCGAGGCCATGAAAAAAGGCGCCTTTGATTATATCTCCAAGCCGGTCGATATCGAAGAGCTTAAACTGCTCATTGAGCGGGCCTTGAGCTTCAGGTCTCTCACCGAGGAAAACAAGCAGCTAAAAAGCAGACTGGCTGAGCAGTTTTCTTATCACAACATTATCGGCAAAAGTGCCGTGATGCAGGAGATGTTTGCCACCCTGTCGATGGTGGCCCCGACCGATGCGACGGTCCTGATTACGGGAGAGTCGGGAACCGGCAAGGAGCTTGTCGCAAACGCCTTGCATGAAAACAGCCAGCGCAGGCAGCGCCCGTTTATCAAGCTCAATTGCGCTGCACTCAACGAGAATCTTCTGGAGAGTGAGCTCTTTGGCCACGAGTCGGGGGCTTTCACCGGGGCGGCCGGTCGCCGTAAAGGGCGTTTTGAACTCGCCAACAAGGGAACGATGTTTCTTGATGAAATCGGCGATATGAGCCTGCAGACCCAAGCCAAGATCTTACGGGTCCTGCAGGAAGGAGAGTTTGAACGGCTGGGCGGAGCGGAAACCATCAAGGTTGATGTACGGATACTGGCCGCTACCCATAAAGATCTTCAAGCTATGATAGCAGATGGTACCTTTCGCCAGGACCTCTATTTCCGCCTGTCCGTCGTTCCCGTGAACCTTCCCGCCCTGCGTGAGAGGAATATGGATATCTCCTCGCTGGCAAACCATTTCCTGCATCGTTTTGCCGAAAAGAACCGGAAGGATATTAAAAATTTTCATCCCGAAGCACTGAATCTGCTGATGCAATATGACTGGCCTGGAAATATCCGGGAACTGGAGAACACGGTGGAACGTGCGGTAATTCTCTGCCTCGGTGAGCAGGTAACGCCACATGATCTCCCGCCCCACCTCTTAGCCGATGATGTCCGGGCGATGCAGAGAACAACGACGGAAGGCTCATACACCCTGCGGGACATGGAGCGTGAAGTTATCCGCTCAGCGCTTGAAAAAACAGGAAACAACAGGAGCCAGGCGGCCAAAAAACTTGGTGTGGCCAGGCAGACGCTCTTAAATAAAATAAAGGAGCATGGTCTCTGATTGTCAGGCGCCGGGGACTTACTGTTCATGCCGTCATAACTGCATAAGACCAGGAAGAGAACGAACAAAAGACAAGCAAGACGAAGCTCCCGGTCAGAAGGGGCACGGTCTCAACCGAGATACCGCTGGCGAACATTGGCGAAGAGGACCTGGTGATATCGTTTCTTGACTCATC
>JAHEMX010000104.1:7827-9344 GCA_024643445.1 Desulfobulbaceae bacterium
CATCAGAGTTCAGAGGCCCCGGGACGCAAGCAGTAAGCACTTACACCAAAGCCAAAACGACACCTGAAAAACAGCTAAGGATAGCGGTGAATCAGGTTGACCAGGTCAAGACTATTTTTCCGAATTTGGCACATAATCCCTTGTTATCTCAATATTCTGATTATTGCCGGGGGCGCGGCCGCGCACGGCACGAACGACAAGGAACTTATCAGCCCGGCAGAACTAGCATCTGCAGGCGAAAAATACCGGATCCTCGATAATCTCGGCTACTCAAACATCAGAATACTTGCCGGTCAGACGACCCGATCAGTCCACTACAGCATGATTTTCCTTCGTCGTATCGACTGTTGTTCGCTGTAAAAAAATCACACACCCAAAATGGATCTCGCATCACTCATTGCCTAAAATCTGGGCAGGGTTTCTGGAGACATGCAATCCTCCCGGAATCATCCCTCACATAAATACTTGAATATAACCAAGATAAGCATTTTCATGCGAGGATTCTCCAATTGGCATAGACCCTGCAATAGTCATGTCAAATACAGCGGACGGGTCATGAAACAGCCACTAATAGTGCTGGTATCAACCCGGAAAACAAAAACAAGACAGAGGAGAACCGTATGAAAAAGATGATTATCGCTTCCATTCTAACAATAGGACTGGCTTCGGGAGTAGCCTTCGCCCATAACAATGGCTATGGCCCGGGTCAAATGATGGGCGGCAACGGTAACTATGGCATGATGGGACCAGGCATGATGGGCGGTGGCTACGGCATGGGGCCAGGCATGATGAGCGGTTACGGTGGCGGATATGCGGATTGTCCCGGTGCTGCCTCGTTCGGGAAGGATGGATGGAACAGTGAATCGCAACAGAAATTTCTGGAAGAGACCGTGGGGCTTCGCAAAGAACTGAATGATAAACGTTTTGACTTTATAGAAGCCCAGAGAAATCCCAACACGACCAGGGAACAGCTTGCCACACTGGAAAAGGAGTTGATCGATATTCGCACCAAGCTGCAGGATAAAGCAGATCAATATCGATAGATTTTGCAATTCGGGAAAAAATGCAAACTTACTAAAAGGACAACCTGCCAGCCGGTAACGCCCTCTCTGCGCCCATCCCGTGACAGGCAGGTGGATTCTGAACTGGCTGGCAGTCAAGTAACAAATCAGAATTCCACCTATCTTTCACCTGTAGATCGAATCGACCAGTACTTCCGGATATGGAACGACTGTTTTTTGGAAAGATAGGCAGGTCTTCCGCAAAAAGTTATGTTCCATGTCTAAGCAGCTTTCCACAGCTGAGACCGAGATTAGTTCAGCAGCTATTTCCGTTCTAAGACCAGAAACGATCCTGAAGTTCTGGACATTGTCTTTGGCCCGGTTGCAGCGTGAAAAACAGCCCATGGCCCCGGTTCGCCAAGACAAATACGACGTAGTGGCACACGATCTCCTCTTCGAAGATGAAGGTGATTGACTGCTAACAGTGGTGATTATTCCTCAAACGAGGAACGTGTC
>JAHEMX010000591.1 GCA_024643445.1 Desulfobulbaceae bacterium
ATCGGTTTTTCCATGCCTGTTTTCATTGGCTCTGTCATATCGGCAGCCATCGGTTTTTCCATGCCTGCGGTGCCGGATGCCTTCATTGACCCCTCTGCCGGTTTGGCCATGCTCGTTCCCTCGGTTGTCATGGTTCCTTCCGTCATCTTGGACTTCATGTCTGTTGCGGAACTTCCATCTGAAAAAGCACATCCGGCAAAGAAAAGATTACATAAGCCAAGTCCGACAATCAGCAGTGTTGCTTTTGATGTTTTCATGAGCGTATCTCCATCAATGTTTATTGAAATGCGGCAAGAGGCTCTTTCCTCTTACCGGCAACACTAGATCGCCTCTGCAAAGGGTGGATAAAGGAAGTGTAAAGATTTGGTAAAGAGGGAAAAGAGATAGCTGATTCAGACGGGCAGAACAAACCAGATGTGTGTCTCACCAGGAATGCTTTCTGCGCCAACGTGGCCGCCATGGGCTTCAATGAGTTCCCTGGTAATGGCGAGGCCGATTCCGGCACCACCCGCAGCCCTTGACCGGGAGCGATCAGCTCGAAAAAAACGTTCAAAAATATAGGGAAGATCGTCCTTGTTGATGCCGGGACCGCTGTTTTGGAAGTCAACCTTGATCCGTTTGCCCTCAGGCTCAACCGATATGCGGACATGGCCGGCTACCGGTGTGTAGTTCCAGCAATTTTCAGTGAGATTCTGTAACGCCTGCAACAGTTTGTCTTTATCAGCCGTCACCCGGAGCTCGGCGGGGGCAAAATATGTTTCCAGGTCTATTCGTTTTTTCTGAAAATGCGGAAGATGGAGCTGAACCATCTGGTTCACGAGGTCGGTAAGATCCAACTCTTCACGCTTGAGGTAGGCCCGCGCGGCATCAGCCCGCGCCAGTTGTTGCAGGTTGTCCACCAGATGGACAAGACGCAGATTCTCCTGTTGAAGCATCTCGAAAATCTCGGAGGTAGGTGGAATGATATCATCGTTCAAGGCCTCGAGATATCCCCGCAGGTTGGTGAGCGGTGTGCGGAGTTCGTGCGCAACGTCTGCCACCATTGTTTTTCGCAGCCGCTCTATCTTCTCAAGACTGTCGGCCATACGATTGAAGGCAATCCCGAGCTGCCCTACTTCGTCCCCCGTCTTGATCTCGGTCCGCAGGGAAAAATTGCCTTCCGCCATTTCCCTGGTAATAGCGGTCATCTGTAATAATGGCCGCAGAACTCTTCTGGTAAGAAGATAGCTGAGGATAAAGGCAAGACCCAGGGCCGCGAGACTTGACCAGACCAGATAATGATGAATCGAGGTCAAAAACATCTGGTGAATGTCATCAGGAGATACGTCATAAATATCCATGAGAGCCATGAAATACTTGGCCGCAAGTTTGTCAACAGCAACCCAGACCACGAGAAAAATGACGCCGATAACAGGTATTATGTTTGTCAGCAGGAGCTTCCAGAGGAGTTTGTTTTTCATGAACTCAGGCCTCGTCCCGTTCTGCAAAACGGTAGCCAAAACCTCGCACGGTCTGGATCATCTGCGGTTTAGCCGGATCTTCTTCAATCTTTTGCCTGAGTTTCCCGACATGTACATCGATGACCCGATCGATAACGGTTTCTCCATGTTCATAGAAACGACCCAAAAGTGCCTCCCTTGAAAAAACCCGTCCGGGTGAAGACATGAGGGTGTGCAGGAGCTTATACTCTGATGTCGTCAGGCTGACTTCTGCGCCGTTCATTGTCACCTTGCACTTGATAGGATCGAGAATGAGTTCACCATGTACAAGTATCAGGTTTTTCGGGGCAGTCTGCGGCTGTGTCCGGCGAAGGATCGCTTTTACCCGCTCCACAAGTTCCCGCGGGCTGAAGGGTTTAACCACATAATCATCAGCCCCGAGGGAAAGGCCCATGATCCTGTCAATTTCCTCTTCACGTGCGGTGAGCATGAGAATAGGCACGTCCGATACTTTCCTCAGCTGTCGGCAGATTTCCCAGCCATCAGTTTTAGGCAGCATGATGTCTAGAATGACGAAAGAGAGGGCGTGGCGGCGGGCAAGTGCAAGCGCATGCTCGCCATCGAAAGCGGTCAGTGTGGAAAACCCTTCTTTCTGTAAATACGTTTCGACAAGCGTTGAGGTGTTCGGATCATCCTCGACGATGAGTATCGGTCCGCTGGAAAAGGCCATCGGCCACCTCTGTTGTTTTTCTGCAACAGGTCCTGCGAGCTATGCAGTAACCACTGCCACTGTGCAGCCGGCGAGCGCAAACGAGCAGCATCTTCTCGCGCTTATGAATCTGGCTGCCGGCGCAACAACTGTTACAGTTAATTTACCGGACTGATGAGATGATAGCATATTTTTCTCAAAGTTGTTCTTTTCATGAGATTTCATCGGCAGAAGCATCAGCCGATGTTTTATCCTGCCGGTTCGCGCTGAAGCGGCGCGGGTGTTCATCTACAGGCACCTTTTCGTCTAACTTGTTGATGCGGTATAATCTGTCGTGTAGACTGTCCTGACAAGACAAAAGCTGGAGGGAGCAGGGAAGCTCTGTCGCTTCTGAC
>JAHEMX010000592.1 GCA_024643445.1 Desulfobulbaceae bacterium
CGTTGCTGCTGCTGCCGTGAGACTTCTTCAGCAACTTCGCAATACCGATGCGACCGTGATTTTGGTGACAAACGAGGTCGGTCTCGGCATCGTGCCGGAAAATAAAATCGCCCGGCTCTTTCGCGACCTGGTCGGTCAGTGCAATCAGATCATTGCATCACAGGCTGACGAGGTCGTCCTGGTCAGCTGTGGATTACCCCTTTATCTTAAAAAATGAGTGCGTTATGAAATTATTGGAAAAAACATGCCAGCAGATTTTCCCACAGGATTCCCAGGCCCGGGATCGGGCCAAAGAGCGGCTTGATCAGCTTACCATGCCTCACTGGGCCCTTGGCGACCTGATGGATCTGGCTGTAGATCTTGCAGGAATGACCGGCACCATCAAACCTTCATGCCACCGGAAAGCCATTGTGACCATGGCTGGTGACCACGGGGTGGTGGCCGAGGGAGTCAGTAAATTTCCACCGGAAGTGACGCCGCAGATGGTCTATAATTTTGTCGCCGGAGGTGCCGGTATCAATGCCCTGGCAAGACAAGCCGGTGCCGATGTCTACGTTGTTGATATGGGGGTCAATGCGGATCTGGGGGAACTCACCAAAAGCGGTGCCGTCATCGACAAGAAGGTTTCCTTTGGTACCAGCAATATTGCCAGGGGACCGGCGATGTCCATAGCTAATGCCCGCAAGTCACTGGAGTCGGGCATTGAAGTCGCTTTTGAACTGGGAAGCCGATACGACATTTTCGGCACCGGTGATATGGGAATTGGCAACACGACCCCAAGCACTGCCATAGCCGCGGTAGTTACCGGAAAACCGGTAGAAGATCTGACGGGAAGAGGAACCGGTCTCGACGATGAACAATGGCAAGCCAAGATCAAGACAATTAAGAGAATTCTGGAAGTAAACAAACCGGATCGCAAAGATGGCATAGACATCCTTGCCAAGGTCGGCGGATTTGAAATCGGCGGTATCGCCGGCCTTATTCTCGGGGCGGCTGCACAGAAAAAACCGGTGCTTGTGGACGGTTTCATCTCTACCGCCGGAGCGCTTATCGCCCTGAAAATAGAACCTTTTGTCAGGGATTACATCATCTGTTCTCATCGATCAGTTGAGCCGGGACATAAATATATGCAGGAAGTGCTCGGCTGCAAACGGCCCCTGCTCGATCTCAATTTTCGTCTTGGTGAAGGCACCGGCGCTGCACTGGCCATGAATTTAGTCGCAGCGGCAGCAGCGGTGCTGACCGAAGTTGCAACATTTGCGGAAGCCTCCGTTGCCAGTGCGGAGAACGAAAGGTGACTGCTGCTGAAAAAAAAATAAGTCCGGGGCAGAGCGCAAGGCGCTATCCGTTGAGGTGCCTTCTGGCTGGACTGAGATTTCTGACCATACTGCCGACCTTTTCTTCGGCTGAAAATGACACCTTATACCTGGCCGGATCACTTTATTACTTTACCGTCATAGGCGTTTTTCTCGGAACACTTGGCGCCTTGTTTGCTGCGCTTTTAAGCACCATTGCTCCGCCTTTGGTAAGTGCTGCACTGCTGGCGGTATTGCTTTGCCTTTTTTCAGGATTCCTTCATCTGGACGGACTTGCCGATTCGGCTGACGGCTTTCTGAGCGGTAAGCCGGCAGCGGCCTGTCTTGCTATCATGCGTGACAGCCGCATCGGGGTTATGGGGGCTGCGGCGATCTGCGCGACTATTTTAATCAAGATGGCTGCTCTCGCATCGATTGACACCGGCCGGGAATTGCTGTCTGCCTTGGTTCTTGCACCAGCTGCTGGCAGGACCGCCATTATCTGCTTGATGACTCTTTGTCCCTATGCCAGAGAAAATGATGGCCTGGCGACATTGTTTTACCAGTCTTCAACCCGGTTGGCTGCAGCCCTATCCATAGCGGTCTTTTTCGCGTTGAGCGTCTTTCTTGTTCCCGAAAGGACCATGCTCCTCGTGGTCACGCTCAGCCTCGTTATCGTGGGTTTTTCGTATCTTTGTAAAAAAAGAATAGGCGGAACCACGGGGGATACCCTCGGTGCAGTGTGCGAACTCACCGAGACAGGAGTGCTGGTAACATTTTCACTCTTACATTTCTGATTATCTCGATAGGACATGATGGACACAAACGCTGAAGATACGCCAGGCCGTCTGCAGACTTTTGAACATGGCGGCAATATCCATAAATTGATGCGGGAGCGTGACCCATCGGACGAGGCGCTTATCGATTTCAGTGCCAACATCAACCCGCTTGGTCCTCCAGGCTGGCTGAGGTCGCTTGTAAACAGCGATCTGTCGATGATAGCCCATTATCCAGATCCCGATTATCACGATATGATCGATGTTATCAGCGTCACTTACGGTGTGTCCGGGGAATGGATCGTACCTGCCAACGGATCCTCGGAACTGCTTCATCTGTTGCCGCGCATCCTTCCGGTTAGAAGAATCCTGATCCCGGTTCCCTGTTATATTGAATATGTTTCGGTGTTCAGAGAGAACGGATATGAAATAGAATTGCTCGAACTTCCGGCGGAAAACGGTTTTAGCG
>JAHEMX010000593.1 GCA_024643445.1 Desulfobulbaceae bacterium
GTGTCGACTGACATGTTGAGCAGGCCGCTGATGATGATAAGCAGCAGAGCGGTGTCCAGGTGATCGAGGCTGATGGCACTGTCGATGAAGAACCCGAGCGTCGGAATCCCCAGAATACCAAGGATGGCCGATTCCCTCATGATGACCTCCCAACGGTAAAAAAGAAAGGCCAGGAACTGGCCGTAGATTCTCGGCAGCAGCTCATAGAAGTACCGGTTCATCCGTCCCGCCGATCCATCGAACGGCAACGTCAGCAGGTCTGCATTCCGGGCGCTGAGGTAGGACAGGATCGCCCCGTTGTGCAGAAAAAGGGCCCAGATGGCCGGCAGCATCGAAGGTCCCCAGAGCTGCAGGAACACATAGGCGAGAATATATTCCGGTGTCGTACGGAGAATAACCAGCAACAGATGTGCCGCACTTCGGCCACCCCTGCCGCTGATCTGCCTGCTGGCGGGAGGGAAACTGAGCAGCGCGAATAGACCTGAGCAGACCAGGGCCACCTGGGCCAGCAAAAGCGTGTTCCAGACACCGGGAATTGCCTGATCAGCGAAGATATCGCCGGCCCAGCGGATTATTGCTGCGAGATCGAATTGCAGGGACCGGCTGCCGTCATAGAACCCCGCTTCGCGCAGCGGCCAGGGGAGAATGTCGTAGGTCAGGAAACGGCTGATATTGGCCAGTGAAAGTGTTGTCTGCCAGGAAATCCAGCCCAGTGCCGCCGCGAGAGGAAGCAGGATGAATCGCGGACGCGCCCAGAGGTGCAGGGAAATGATCAACAGGTAAAAACTATAGAGAAGGGCCGCCGCTTCGTCGTAGCGTCCCTCCCGGAAGGCGGTTTCAAGATGATAGCCGAGCGTCGGCAGCCCGATGAAACCAAGAATCGCACTGGAGCGCAGCGCACATTCAAAACGATAGGAAACATAGTTTTTCATGTCCCGGTAGATGATCGGCAGCGTGGTATAGAAAAAGCGGCTTATGGCCGATACGGCCGGGGGCAGGTTCTCGGCCGGCCGGTGATCTGATTCCTGGGCGATTTCGGCGAACACCTTGGCAAAAATCCCGGCATAAGGGATGGCAATGGCCAGAATGCCGCAGCAACCGTTGAGCCCGACCAGCGGCATCAGCAGAAAGGCCCAGAACAGTTCATGCACCGACCGGATGAAGGCGCAGAACAACCGTATGGTCCTGCTCTTAAAATAAAGTGACAGTGCCCCTCCGCAAATAACGGCGATGGTGATGCCGATCAGGCCGAAACTGATGGTATTCAAAAGGGCCCGGAAGAGGCCGGGGGTAGAGGTAAAGTCGGGCCTCAGCATGCCGAGCGCCATCAGCTTAAGTTCATGCCAGGGGTCAAGCGTGGTGATGGAAATATCACTCAGGAGTAAAGCCAGAACGGCGATGAGGACAAAACTGAGTGATGTTCGCCGCATGAATCAGGAATAAAGCTCGGCCAGATGCTTATCGGTGACGTGTGGTGCGGGGAGGTCAAAGAGAATCCGGTTCCTGCACAGGCCGATTATCCTGTCGAAAAATTCCCGGGAGAGCTCGACATAATGGAGGGCGGAGACAACGGTGTTTCCCAGGGAGGTGATCAATTCAATGATATCCCGCCCCTGCACCACATCAAGCGATGAAACCGGCTCGTCGGCCATCAGGATTTCACCGCCCCGATAGAGGGCGCGACCGATGCCGACACGCTGCTGCTGCCCGCCGGAAAGTTCCCCGACGCGGGTCCACAATTTTTCCTGCAGGCCGAGTGTTTTTGCTATTTCATCAATCTCCTGCCGATGGTCGCTGCCCGGGTGAATTAGCGTTTGCAGATTGTGCAGCCAGGAATATTCGTCCAGTCGGCCCATGTAGATATTGTGGAAGGTGCTCAGCTGGGGAACCAGAGATGACTGCTGATGAATGAAAGCACAGCGTTCCGGTTTGAGCTGGTAGAGACGTTTGAGAAGCGAAGTCTTGCCTGCTCCGCTCGGTCCGATGAGTGCGACCTTTTCGCCGGAGGTGATCTGCAGGGAGATGTTGTCCAGTGCAATAACACCGGCGTAGCCGATGGTTTCTCCACAGAGTGAAAGAAGCGGCTGGGTGTTTTGTTTTGATGTGTTCATAACCAAGAGGCTTCGGGGGGCAGGTTCCGGCTAGCGAAAAACCCCGATGGCCTTGCCGGTCTCCAGGATCGGCCGATACATCGCGTTGTCGGCAGCAATGAAGCGCTGACGCGGGAAAGCGCTCAAAAGGACCGGGTCTTCAATGGCAATGAGCGCCTGCTGGATGGCAGCGATGGTGCCCGCGCCAAATTTCGCGTCAACATCACCCCTGATGCTCCAGTTATAATCCGGATATTCGGGTGTCTGCCAGATGACCGATACTTTCGAGGTATCGATCTTCCCCTCCTTGAGTTCACGTTCCCAGACCTTGAAATTCACCGCGCCGGTCTGGTAGCTGCCTGATTGTACGAGTGCGATAGTCTTTGAGTGGTCGCCGCTGAATCCAACTTTCAAGAACATCTCTTCAGGTGCGACGCCAAAGT
>JAHEMX010000594.1 GCA_024643445.1 Desulfobulbaceae bacterium
CGAAATCCCAGCCTACACACCGCTTTCACCCGATCAGCAAACCACGGCTGCACGTCTCTCGGCTCTCTATCAAAGCATGGAAAGCCGGAAGCCTTTCATCCTGGCGGTATCGATTGAAGCCTTTCTTCGTCGTGTCATGCCCCGGCACCTGCTGCAGCAACATGCCGAACTGTTGATGGAAGGTGAAGATTTCGATCATCAGAGGCTGCGCAGATCCCTGGTGACGATGGGCTATGAGCAGACCGCCCTGGTGAAGAATTTTGGTGATTTTTCAGTACGGGGCGGAGTGGTCGACATCTATCCTCCACCCTTTGTCCTGCCGGACGGCCAGTTGCACGACTCGCCGATCCGGCTGGATTTTTTCGGCGACACCATCGAGTCGATTCGGCCCTTCAACCCCCTGTCGCAACATTCCTCCGGACGTATCGAAGAGGCGGTGATCCTTCCGGTCAGCGATATACTGCTTGGCGGCGACGATCCTGCCCCCCTTGCTCAGGCCCTGCGGGCATTCAGGCAGCAGGGTGAGGCCTGCGGCTGGTCTTCGGATAAGACCTATGAAATCATCGAACGGTTGAAAAGCGGCCGCAGATTTGCCGGAATCGAGTTTTTTCTCCCGCTGTTCAGCGGTCCCGGTCAACAGAAAAGTGCGACCATCCTTGATTACCTGCCCAGAGAAACGAGGCTCATTTTTGTTGACCCGCAGGCCATCAGCCAGCAGGCCCATATTGTCTGTGAGCGTATCGAAGCAAATTTCAACTCCGCTCAGCAGCAGGCGACTCCGGCCCTGCCGCCCGGGGAGCTGTTTATATCCATCGACCATCTGGCTGAAGTAACCGGGGATTTTCAAAGCATCGCTCTGACCGATTTTGTCGCAGAAGAAAGTGCCGCCCTGCACGTTCCTTCAGTCAATCACCAGCTCCTCAAACAGGAAATTTCACTGCAGAGGAAAGAACACGGACTGCTCACGCCCCTGGCAGCACAGATCATACCCTGGCTGGAAGAGGGTGATACGATTATCATCTGCTGCCGATCCGAACGCCGCCAGAAGACACTGGCCGAACTCCTGCAGCGCTTTGCATTTACCTGTCTGCCCTTCACCGGCCCACTCAACCTCGACGAGTTGCCGGAATCGACAAAAGAGCCGACCGTATACCTTTGCGACCGGCCGCTGAGTGCCGGATTCAGCCTGGCGGAAAAACGGCTGCACCTGATTTCGGAAAGTGAATTATTCGGCGATATGCGCCTTGGCGGGAAAAAGCAGCGCAAACAAAAAGAGACCGAGCCGATCAACTTCACCCAACTGCAGGACGGTGATATCGTCGTGCACCGCGACCACGGCCTCGGACATTATCGCGGACTGGTAACCATGCAGCTTCAGGGAATCACCAACGATTTCATGCTTATCGAATACCGGGATCAGGATAAACTCTACCTCCCTGTTGACCGGCTCAACCTGGTCAGCCGCTATGAAGGGTTGTCCGACAAGGAGCCGAAAATCGATAAGCTCGGTTCCCAGAGCTGGAAAAGTGCCAAGCAAAAGGTATCGGATGAGGTCTGGAAAGTCGCCGAGGAACTTCTCAGTATTTACGCGCAGCGTGAATTGCGGACGGGCAACGCCTTTTCACCGGCAGGTGAGATGTATCAGGAACTGGAAGAGTCCTTCGCCTTTGACGAAACGCCGGGGCAAGACCGTGCCATCTCTGATACCATTGATGATCTTACCTCAGACCGTCCCATGGATCGTCTGATCTGCGGAGACGTCGGCTATGGCAAGACCGAAGTAGCGATCAGGGCGGCCTTCAAGGTGGTCGACGATGGTTTTCAGGCCGCCGTTCTGGTACCGACGACCGTTCTGGCTGAACAACATGCCAAGACCTTTCGGGAGAGGCTCAAGGATTTTCCCGTTCGCATTGAATGCATCAACCGCTTCAGAACGCAGAAGCAGCAGAAACAGCTCGTCGCTGACTGTAAAAACGGTACCATCGACATCATCATCGGCACGCATCGCCTGCTCTCCAAGGATATCGTTTTTGCCAGACTCGGGCTGCTTATTGTTGACGAGGAGCACCGGTTCGGGGTGGCACACAAGGAAAAGATCAAGCGCATCAAGGCCGAGGTGGACGTCCTGACCCTGACGGCCACCCCTATTCCCCGGACCTTGCAGCTATCGCTGCTCGGCATCCGAGACCTCTCGGTGATTTCCACGCCTCCGCAACACCGGCGACCGGTCAAGACCTTTGTTGCCCGCTATGACGATCTTGTCATCAAGGAGGCAGTCAGCCGGGAACTCGTGCGCGGCGGCCAGGTTTTCGTGGTGCACAACCGGGTCAAGTCCATCCACCGTATGGCGGCAACAATCCAGAAGCTTGTGCCCCAGGCACGGGTCGCTGTCGCCCATGGTCAGATGGTCGGCAAGGAACTTGAGGAGATCATGGTGGCCTTCGTCAAGCAGGAGATCGACGTTCTTGTCAGCACCACCATCATCGAGTCAGGCCTTGACATCCCGACGGCCAACACCATTATCATCAAC
>JAHEMX010000105.1 GCA_024643445.1 Desulfobulbaceae bacterium
GCTTAACCGGTTTTTTGGCCGCATCCTTGGCCGCGCGCTTCGTCTATCCCTCGATCGGTGCCGAGGGGGGGGCCTTCTACCTGATCCAGAGCTCACCGTTAAGTCCGGCCCGCTTTTTCTTTTACAAATATCTCTTCTACCTTCTCCCCTTTTCCATCCTGACCCTTATCCTTATCGGGGTCTCCAACCACCTGCTGATGATCAGCGGACCGATGTGGTGGATTTCCATCTTCAGCGCCCTTCTCATCTGTATGACCGTGGTCGCCCTGGCGCTCGGTTTTGGCGCCATATTTGCGGACTACAATGCGGAGAACCGGGCCGCCGCCATGGGACCCGGCGCGGTATTCTACTTTTTCCTTGCCTTCAGCTACATACTGGCGGTCCTGCTGATAGGCTACCAGCCAGCCTACCGGCTGGTAAAAAGTTCACTGCGTTCTTCCGGACTGCCGCTGTTTGATGCCATCATCATTGCCATCTGGGTGATCGGGGTGGCCCTGCTGTCGTTTCTCATCGTCTACCTGGTCAGCCGCCGGGGAATCGCTGCCTTGCAGCCGAAATAACACAGCTCGAAGCGGGCAATGCGAGAAACGGGCAATGATGCGAGAATGAACGGGCGGCAGCCTCGCGTTAAAGAGGTGAGACAGGTTGCCCGTCAAGGAGACGTGCGACTCACCATACTATGGTAGGTGAATCGCAAAAACAATGCAGCAGTGCGGACCGTGTCGAATCGTGATCGTGAAGCTGGCTAGCTCGAATATTTCACGAGTTGAGACGGCTTGCGAGTCAAGGAGACTTGGGTGAGGCGCTATACGTGATTGGCCTCACCCAAAAGCGACGCGGGATCGCGGACCGTATCGACTCGCCCGAAGGGTGGAAGGTCTGGTCTTTCAACAGTGAGTTGAAAAGTACAAACTGTTGCCTTGACATCCACTAAATAACACCATGCAATAGTTGCTATTGTTGGTTGCTTTTGCCCTTGTTTTTCCATGAAATATTCATGTCTAGCCCATGATGGCATAGCCGCCATCGACGGTTACCACCTGACCCTGGATCATATCAGCCAGGTTGCTGCAGAGAAAAAGGGTTACATCGGCGACATCCTCGGGCGTCGTCAGCCTGCCAAGCGGGGTTCTGCTCAGCGCATTTTCCAGTATCTCGTCACGATTGGGGAATTTCTTCAGGGCGTCGGTATCCACCGCGCCGGCGCTGACGGTATTCACCCGGATGCCACGGGGACCAAGTTCCACGGCCAGGTGTCGCACCAGTGATTCAAGGGCGGCCTTGGAAGCCCCTACCGTGGTATAATTGCGGATTGCCCGTATTGACCCCAGACTCGATACGGCAATAACCCGGGCGTTTTTTTTCATCAGGGGCAAGCCGAACTGAACCAGGCTCAGGAGGGCCCGTGCGTTGATATCCATGGCCCAGTTCCAATGCCGCTCGGTGAGTTCAAGCACCGGTTTGAGAACACCTGAGGCCGCATTGCTGACCAGCACGTCTACACCGCCGAATTCTTCGGCAATAATGGCGAACATCGCTTTCACGTCGTTCTCTTTGGCAACATTCGCCTTGATAATCAGGCACCGCTGACCGTATTTCTCGACCTCTGCGGCAGTGTCCTGCGCATCCTGGCGATGCCGGACGTAGTTGACGACAATATCCATGCCATGCTCTGCAAGCCGGATCGCAATGGCACGCCCGATACCCCGGGACCCGCCGGTAATCAGTGCTACCCTTCCTCTCATGTTGAACATTATCTTTCTCCCTTTCTGGAACATGTCCAGACTGCAGCATTCTCTGCAGTCACTCGGTCATTGTGCGCTCAGCCTGACAGGAAACTGATGAGCGCAGATGCAACCACTATAGTACTGAATTGATCAGCTTCAAGGTCTGCTGCTGCAAAGTAAAAATGATGTCAGGCCCGGAGTGCAGCTATTGTCCTTCTCACTGAGCTTACTAAAAATCGAAAAGGATTAAAGGCGACCGGCTGCAGATCAGATGGCGCTAGAAAACCTGAACCGTGAAAAGCGTCCGGGTGCAGAAACGGATAGATCAGCTTTTCAGGATCGCTGCCGTCCAGCCGGCGGCGCTGGGCTGCCCGCCATATGGGACAGCGGTGATGATCAAGCTCGAGTGCTGATAAAACCGCGGTATCAAGCGCAACCGGGTTCCGACTGCCGGCCAGACAGCCAAGGGCCAGGGGGTCACCGTTTACCGGGCCCTGCCGATGCATGGCTTCAATGCCGTCACAGATGGTTGCATGGGGGGGCAACAGCTCTATCAGGTCGAGCATCAGATCTGCAAATTTTGTATGGGAGGAGCCGTTTTTCATATGGGCCAGCGCCTTTCTCATGCCGACGACGATGCCAAAAAGATTTTTCACCGCTATGGTCATAAACATCTGATTATGTGCCTTTATCCTCGGCAGGTTGACAAAAAGATCACAATCAAGCGCTTCCTCGGCGATGCCGACCGTGACGCCGTGGGAAAGATCGTACTGTTTCGCTGACTTGAACTCGACGACGGGAACTGCCAGCCGCTCAAGCAGCGGCATGATGCCCTGCCTTGTCAATACCTGCCGGGCCGTGCCGAGGGCGGGTGAATCACCAATGCGTACGCGCGCCCCGCGGTCGATGAGCCATTCCGCACAGGCAGCCAGAAATATACCGTTCGTGCAGCCAAGCGCTGGTCCCCGGCCACTGATAAGGTTTGGTTTGAGCAGGACGGAAGATCCGCTGAAATGTGACGGAAAACCAAGAACGTTCCCGTAACGATCAAAATGGTCTTTCAGCTTATGTTTACCATACGCCTGACAACTGGAAAAAAAGACCGTTGCATTATCTGTCATGTAACTATCCGATGAAAAATGAAGCCCAGCAACACGCAGAAAAGCCGGTTCCAGGAGGTGGAATCCGGCTTTTCCAGGAGAAAGGAGAGAAGAGATTAAAGCAAAATAGTATATACATTTTCCGTGCCATATCTGAAAATAAAATCAATATTCAATAAATACAGATACATACAATTTTCAGTCTACATGTAAAATGATAAGATATCGGAATGATTAGTACAATTTTTTTTACCGAAACCATATTTACTGCAAAAGATGGATCGAAAAAGCGATAAATCGAGAACTTATCACATATAATAATTTTTACCAGTTGGGTAAGAATATTAATACCAGTTTGTCCCGCCTACTTGTCAAAGGTGATGATTCGGGTCCTGATCACGTTGTCATCATGCTTGATCTTGTTGACGATACTGTCGACCACATCCGTTTCCGTATCGATGATGTTATAGCCGATTATTCCGTTCGACTCGTTCTTGAAGGAGTCAATATTAATATCGTGTGCCGCCAGTATCTTGGTGATGAAGGCGATCATCCCGGGCACATCGCGATTGATGACAATCAACCGTGTCCTGACCCGATCAGAGGGAATTGTCTCAATATTGGGAAAGTTGACACTATTGGTGATATTTCCGTAGTACAGATAGTTGCGCATTTCCCGTGCCGCCATGACGGCGCAGTTTTCCTCGGATTCCGTGGTGGAGGCGCCAAGGTGGGGTGTGAGCAGGATTTTCTCGTGTCCGATCAGTGTTTCTGTTGGAAAATCAGCTATATATCCGCTTAATTTTCCACGATCCAGAGCCGCGATGATGTCTTTCTCGTTGACGATCGGTCCCCGGGCATAGTTGACCAGAAGGGCGCCCTTTTTCATCCGCGCTATAAATTCGGCGTTTACCAGATCCTTCGTTTTTTCCATCAGCGGCAGATGAAGACTGACGATATCCGCGTCTGACAGCGCCTCATCAAGCGACTGGGTCAGTTCCACCTCCGGCAGAAGCATATGGATATTGGCCAGTGCCGGCTTCGGGTCAAAGCCCTTGACCCGCATATAGCGATGAACACCTCCGTTTGCCAGTCTCACGCCGATCTGACCGAGACCGATAACCGTCAGCGTCTTCCCGGCAATCTCAACGCCCCTGAAAGCAGCCTTGCACCGCTCGACTTCCCCGCTGACCTCCTCGCCGCTGATTTCCATCAGAGATTCACAGAAGCGGATTCCCCGGTAGATGTTCCGCTGCCAGACACCGATCATCGGAAAAACAAGATCAACCACGGCGTTGGCATTCGCCCCGGGAGTATTGAAAACACAGATGCCGCGTTCCGTGGCCTTCGTTACCGAAATATTGTTGACGCCCGCACCGGCCCTGGCCACGGCAAGCAGGGAAGAATAGTCATCGGTGTTGACCCGGGAACTCCGCACCAGAATGCCTTGCGGGTCAGATTCATCCGCTGAGGCGGTGAAGTGTTTGCCAAGCAGCTCGAGCCCTTCCCGGGCAATGGTATTTATTGTTTTTATTCGGTAGACAGCCACGATTGACTCCTTTTGCCTGACGGGCATGGCATAGCGCATGAAAGACAGAAAATCCGTTTCGCCCTACTATAAGAAACCCGTGCGCAAGGTCAATTATTGATTTCAATAATGCCCGTTTTAGTGAAGCGATGCACGGTCTCATCCATCTCCGGCAGAAAGCAGACGACAGCGGCAACAGCAACCGCCGCATTGTTTATCTGCCTGATGGTCTGAGCTGAAAAGCGGCAAAAGACCACCTTCTTGATGAAGTGGGCTCGGCCCCTGGTATCGTACAAACCAGTAATTTCCTCAGGAAGCTGGTGATAGAGGGTCTGCCTCAGTTCGTTCAGAACTTCCGGGCCCCGCAGATAATCAGGCAGGAACCGGTGCCCGCAGCGAAGCCAGTCATAGGCTATAAGCTCCCTGACGAGTTCAAAATCATCCCTGCCCTGCATCTCTTCAAGCAGGAGCCTGCCAAGGGTTTCCTGGGTTGCCGCCTTGTCGAAATAGCCCTGTGCATGAAACCGGCGTGCCAGCGCCAGGAAGAATACGGCCATATCCTCTCCGGCGGATACCAGGTAATTCCACAAACTGACAAAATAGCGGTTATTATAGCAGCGCTCCACGCATTCCCCCATCCAGAACAGAACGCTCAAAGCAGCTTCGTCCATCCAGCCGCTCGCCAGAACGCTATACGGCGGCCTGCTGCTGGCCAGGTAGCCATAGCGCTCTGCACTTTCATGGATAACGGTTTCCGGCAGCAATTTGAGCAGCCCCATCTGGATATAGTGCGGATGCATACCAAACACCTCGTTTACCGATCGGCAGAAGGACTCCCCGGTGTCAAAAGGCAGGCCGAGAATGAGATCTGCATGCAGATGAATGTTCTCCATCTGCCTCAGCCTTTTGACGAGCAGGCCAGCCAGTTCAGGATCAATAGGCCGTTTTATCGCCGCCAGTGTGGGGGGATGGGTGGACTGGATACCGATTTCGAACTGGAAAAGACCGGCCCTGATATTCTCGAGGAAACCAAGCATCTCCTCGCTGAAGCGCTCCGGTGCTATTTCAAAATGAAAAAGGGTGGAGCACTCTTTTGCCGCCAGGTATTTCCAAATAGCCAGCGCACGCCGTGGATTGTCATTGAAGGTGCGGTCCACAAAACGAAGGGATTTCGGGTTATGCGCCAGAATTTCATCCAGCTCGCCAAAGACCTGGTCGAGCTTTTTATGGTACAGCCCCTGCTCGGCTGATGACAGGCAATAGGTACAGGAAAATGGACAGCCCCGTGAAGATTCGTAATAAACAGAGCGATGGTTCAGCGGTCCGGAGAAATCCTCCGGCCGATAGGGATTGCCAACCTTCCTGCCTTTTCCTTTGAAAAACGATGCCACATAGCGTTTCTTCAACTCCCCCGATTGCAAATCATCATAAAAGCCGGCAGGAGCCGCCTCGATAGCGCCCTTAAACGCAGAAACCTGGCGCGAGGCAGGGAAGCGGTCTGCGACAACCTCGGCCTGCGGCCCGCCGATAAGGATGCCACATTTTACGTCCATGCTGAGCAGATCCCGGACAAGCGCTTCAACCAGATCGCTGTTCCATATCAGTGCCGAAAAAAAGAGGTACTCTCCCCTTCCAAAAAGCAGATTCTGCAGCGTCGGATAATAAGGATCATTGATGGTATATTGGCAGATCTCGACCTCTACCCCGGGAAGCATCCTCTCCAGTTCGTTGCGCAGGTAAAAGAGGGCAAGGCAGGAATGGCTGAACCGGGCATTTATCCCGACAACTTTTATTTTCACTGTATAAACCTCACGATACGGAACAGATGTTCTTTTTTATATGCATCTCATGACATGAAGATTATATGTATTTAACAAAACAATTACACAACACCTTTTATCTCTCATGGATGGAGTCAAACAAGACCAATGCCCCCTTTATCTAACACGCTCTGCCGAAGTCTGGCAATTGTGCTCTTTTTCATTACCGGTGGTGCCCCAATGACAGCGGTTCATGCTGAAGAAGCGCTGCCGCATATTGACCTGGCCATTTCATTTGATCTGGAAACGGCGACGCTGATCGGCACAGCCAGGGTTCGCATACCGCCGGACACCGCCGTCAGCTTCGACCTGACCGATCTGAGCGTTACCGGCAGTCTGCTCAGCCAGGTTGATCGCGAAAACATTCCCCTCGCCCCGGACGGAGGCAGGATACTGTCGATACCGCACCATCAGAGTCCGCAAACTCTGTTCATATCCTGGGAAAAGCAGGTTTAGGACAGCTTTCTAAACCATATTTCAAACGGGAACATTGTGCTGACCGCAGGCTGGCATCCGATTCCCGACCGGAAAGCGACCTACTCCCTTGAAGCCCTTCTCCCGCAGGGGTACACCGCCATCAGCGAATCTGATTTTTTCCCGGGCCGGCAGGAGAAAGGCTCTGTCAGCTTTTCCTTCTCTCAACCCGTTTATGCACTTACCTTTGCAGCGGCTCCCTATAAAGTGGAGCAGCGGCAGGTGCGGGAAGGCTTGCAGGTATATACCCTGTTGTTTGAAGAAGACAAGGAGCTGGCAGAGGGGTATCTCGATTCGGCAGCCGCCTACATCACCCGCTACGAGAGCAGTATCGGTCCCTTCCCCTTCCATCATTATGTGATCGTCGAAAACAGCAAACCGACAGGATTTGGCCTGCCAACCTTTACGCTGCTGGGCCAGCAGGTGCTCCGCCTGCCGTTTATCAGACAGACCTCCCTTGGTCACGAGATCCTGCATTCCTGGTTTGGCAACTCCGTTACCATCGCCGAGCAATCCGGCAACTGGTGTGAAGGGCTGACAACCTATCTGGCCGATCTTGCCTACCGTGACGAAGCGGGTGAAGGAGCCCAGGCACGCAAGGAGACCATACAGAATTATCTTGACTATGTCAGGCCCACGACCCGCCCGCTGCATGACTTTCTAAGCGTCGGGCATGACCGCATCTCCAACCGGGCGGAACGTTCGGTCGGTTACGGCCGGTCAGCCATGCTTTTCCATGAACTGCAGCAGTTGACCAGCGCGACCGTCTTCCAGAAGGCCATCCGGCGGTTGTATCACGATTTCAAGGGAACATCCGCCTCCTGGGAAGACCTGAAAAAGATCTTCGAACAGGAGTCTCAAAGCAGTCTTGCAACCTTTTTCAGCCAACGACTGAATAGCGTCGAATTGCCCGATCTGCAGATCACCGGCCTCAATACGCGCCAGACGGCGGACAAGACCGTGCTCTCCTTTTCTGTCGTGCAAACCCAGTCCGAAGCCTTTCAACTGATGCTCGGCTTTAGCGTCAAAACTATTTCCCGCACCCTGTACTTCACCAGGCAGATAGACGGCGCCACTAACGACATACAGCTGGAACTCGATTCGCCACCGCTGGAACTGGTCATCGATCCCGACTATGATGTCATGCGCCGGCTCAGCGGTAAGGAACGTTCGCCAACCTGGTCAGGCCTCATCGCTGCGGAGCACGGTACGGTCGTCCTGGCCCGGGAAGAGGAAAAGGAGATCTACCGGCCGTTTCTCGATCTGGCCGCGAGCCGCTCATGGCATGTCGGAAACGCCGCCGATATCAGCAGGGACGAGATTGATGCCCATGATATCATCTTCCTGGGCACCTCGAGCGCATACTCCCGGACCCTGTTTGCCGATCCCCGGCATCCCGACACAGGACTCACCGTCGATGTTCGTTTCAATCCCCTCGACCGGGACCGGACGATTGCTCTGATAACTTCGAGCAGCTCATCTGAATCCGAGGCGGTTTTCAATCGGCTGTCGCATTACGGTAAATATTCCTTTCTTCATTTTGAGTCAGGCAGATTAGTTGAAAAAGCGATCGCCTCGTCCGCTGACGGCATCAGGATCGTGCTGCAGGAGAAACCGGCCGGCCTGGCTGTTTCCCTTGTCAGCGCATTTGATTTACTCCTTGATCAGATCAAGGCGTATCGTATCCTTTACATTGGTGAGCAACATGTATCCCGGGCGGATCATCTGCTGCAGTCGATGCTGATCGAGGCCCTTTATGAACGCAATCCCAACCTTGTTATCGGCATGGAGATGTTCCCCCGGAGCAGCCAGCAGGCACTTGATGCCTATATCAACGATCCGTCAATCAGCGAGACCGCCTTTCTGAAAGACTCCCGCTACTATGAGGTCTGGGGTTATGACTTCCGCCTTTTCAGGCCCATCTTCGCTTTCGCCAGAAAGCACCGGATTCCGGTTATCGGCCTCAATATCGACAGAGCGATTGTCAGCTCACTGTTCAAGAACGGCAGCACCGAGGGCTTGACCGAAGAAGAGCTGGCATCCCTGCCGCCCGAGAGGGACCTTGACCTGCCCGGCTACCATGAGCGGCTGGCGGACACGCTTGCCGCCCATGGCGGCTCCATGCAGTCCACGGGTTCCCTGGCGGGTTTTATTCAGGCCCAGGCACTGTGGGATGAGAGTATGGCAGAATCCATCTATCGCTACCTGCAGGATAATCAATCCGCTCAAATGGTTGTTCTTGCCGGCAGCCAGCATACCCGCAAGGATTCGGGTATCCCTCCCCGGGTCGCCAGACGCATGGCAATCTCGCAGGCCACCATCCAGAATCTGGCCACGACACAGGGGGACGAACGGCCAAACAAGACGGCTGACTATCTCTTCCTGCTTCAGGCAGAAGATTTTCCCCCGCAGGGAAAAATAGGCATTGTCCTGCATCCAAACGGGGATAGTGAGGCGAGCGGCCTGAAAATAATTGAGATAAATCCCCTCTCGGATGGTGTTAGTGCCGGGCTCAGGACGGGGGATATTCTTGTCTCCATCAATGGCCAGAACATAGAAACGATGGAGGATGTCCGCAGTGCCATGGTGGAGAGGCGTGTTGGTGAAACGATACAGGTCATCGTC
>JAHEMX010000106.1 GCA_024643445.1 Desulfobulbaceae bacterium
CGGTTTTTTATTGAAGGCAGTTATTGAGGTGGCAACTGCTGATCTTTTTTTCCTTCCTGCAGATCTTCCTTGATGTAGCGCTCGATATAGCGCTTACCTTTGATCGTCCAGGTGACCACCCAGACGGCCATCAGGAGCAGCAGCCCGATCACTGCGGGTATAGCTTTTGGCACCAGCAGGATCAGCGGCAGGGAAATTGCCAGTCCCGTGGCGAGAAAGGTCATGGACCGTTTTCTCGTCCTGCCGATGACATCTCTTGCCGCCTGCGGCGTATCGATTCCGCCCCGTCGCATGGAGTCTCGGATCGCCTCGTAGGCGATCTGGTTACGCTTTTCCATGCGGCCGAATGGGTCATTGAGTTTCATGGGCAAACCTGTCCCTGGTAATTATGATATGACGATCTTCTCACGCTGGACTGAGGTGGTCGTGGATCAGCATAAACATATGGTCGAGTAGTGATTATCCTGTTCATTTCTTCATTATAACAATACGTCGCGAAGCGTAAAATACCAGCAGTAAGTCTGCCGTAATGAAAGCAATAGCATGGGGCCTTTAAGACTGGAGGCGAGAAGAAATAATCTCTCCGAGAGAGCTGCAGTCCGGCAGGACCATCGTGCCGTCGGGAAAATCCGTCTCGCTCCTGATTCCGATAAAGGGCATGCCGGTTTCCTTGGCCGCATGATAATCCGTAAGGGCATCTCCGATGAAGAAACAGTTCTCGATTTTCAGGTCGTAACGCGCAACAAGATCTCGAATGTGCTCAGGTTTTTTTATCGGTGATCCCAGGATTTCCTGAAAATAATGGCCCATGTCGCGACGGCTGACTATTTCGCGCAGCTCATCCTGCGGTGTACCTGATATGATAAACAGAGGAAACTGCCGGTAATGGGAGGTAACGAACTCAAGTGCCCCGGGAACCCAGTCAGCTGCCACCACCTTATCAAAAACCAGCCTCGAATACGTTTTTATATGGGTTAACACCTGCTCCCTGGAATAGGGAGCCGAAAGGATGTTTTTGTGGGCAAAATCGATTTTTTCAACCCTGCTTATCCCGGCGTGCTGCTGATGGTATTCGACAATTTCTGAAACCTTCTCGGAACCGTATGCTGAGAAGATTTTCCGGTAGGCATTGGTCTTTGAGGCTGTGGAATCGACCAGGACGCCATCAAAATCAAAAAAGACGGCCGTGCCGTTTTGTCTCTGTCCCTTGGTTGCTGTCATGGTATTTCGTCCGGTAGGAACCAGCACTCGGATGGTGCGCATAGTTTAAATGGAGTATGGCCAGATCTGTACGATACCCGGCAGATTGGATCGCCCTGCAGGTATCAGCCCGTATCTCCCTGGCGGCTGATCGAGTTTGAAACGGCGGTTATGGTCAGTTCAATGTGCTTCTGCATGAGACGCTTCGCCTTTTTTTCATCACCGTTTTTCAAGGACTCCAGGATTTCCTGATGACAGCGCAAGGCTTCATCGGGACCCATTATATGGGCAATCTGTTTCATGGCGGAAAAGAAGATATCAGATATCACCGAGTAGCAGACTGCAATAAGGGGGTTTTCGGATAAATCCGCCAGGGTCAGGTGAAACTGAGAATCGTATTCTGCAAAGAGTTCCCGGTTATCCCTGCCGGCCTTCATTTTTTCGCAGATGTCTTGGAGTTTTTCCAGGCCTGAGTCGGTAATTGTTTTCGCCACCACTTCTATGATCCCCACCTCGAGGATTTTACGAAGCTGCATTAAATGCATGATGTCATTTTTTTCAATTGCCAGCAGGGGGATAAGTAAATTCAAATGGTTGCTGGCCGTATATTTCTCTATGAAGGTCCCTTCGCCCTGTTTTACCTTAACCAGTCCCAAGGCTGACAGCCGCTGTGTTGCTGCACGGATGGTGACGCGACTCACGCAGAGCAGTCTGGCCAGGTGATCCTCCGATGGGATTTTTTCACCAGGAGTCCATTCACCACTGGTAATCTTGCCCATGAGTTGCTTGAAGACCTCATCCTGGATGCTCGTACGGCTGATTGATTTTAGTTGGCTCATCGATAGCTCTTTGACGAGGTGATGATAGAATGAAGGTGAAAAAAAACGGTTATCTCCGTATAGTTCGCATCAGGTGCCTGCAGCGGCTGCGGTGTCGGCCCCGCACTTGAATAATTGCCTGCAAACACAGGCGGGAGTAGCGCCGTCGATTCCGCCGGCAGACGATGTTTTCGTTGTCGCTGTTTCACTTTGCCGGCCTGGAAGTCATTTTTGCAGACCATTAAAAAACCGCTTGACATCGAATGGTTGATCATACAAGATGCGTATCATCATAATACGTATTACAACACCTGACCCGTGTCAATAGCTATTTCTTTTAACCTTTCTGTCTTGGGCCGAAAAAGGGGCATCAGGAACCGTTGCGGACACTTCAGTTTTGCCGCGTCGACAGACAGAATTGCGGAACATGATCCGGAGCCGGTGGCTGTATGAAGAGGCGGTTGTTATCGCAGAAAAACAGCGGTTAGCTGCGTCAGCGATCCTATGCCGTTGAGGAGATCAACGAAGTGCCAACAATCAGCAGAGGAGGAAAACGAGTATGTATCGTAAAACATGTTTGCTAGTTGCAATTCTGGCCATCGTTAGTTTGGGAGCAACGCAGGTTTTTGCGGCCAAGCTGAATCCAACAACTGAGAAACCGGTGACGCTGCGTCTGGGTTATTCGGACAATCCCACCTGGCCCGATACGGCCAAGATGCCTGAACCGGAGCATGCCTATGCCCTCATCTTCAAGAGCTATGTGGAAACGGCGACCAACGGAGCCATCAAGGTTGAACTTTTTCCGTCGAGCCAGATGGGCGGCAGCAAGGAATCAACCGAGATGACCAAGACCGGTACGCTCGATCTCTGTATCGAAACCGGCAACATGGGACCGTTCTTCCCGGAATTTCAGGTCATCAATATTCCCTATGTCTTCCAGTCGGATGAAATTGCCTGGTGGGTGTTTGACAACAGCCAGTACTGGAAGGAGCTGATGGCGAAAATGGAGAAGAAAGCGAACCTGGTCTTCCTCGGTATGGGACAGAACGGCGTGCGTAACTTCACCAACAACACCAGGCCGGTTCAGGAACCGAAAGACATGGCGGGCATAAAGTTTCGCGTCATGCAGTCGCCGGTTTTTGTAAAAACCGTTGAGGCGCTCGGCGCCAAGGCGATCCCGATTGCCTGGCCGGAAGTTTATACCTCCCTGCAGACCGGCGTTATCGACGGTCAGGAAAATCCCATTTCAGTTATCGCCTTTGTCGGTAAACTGTATGAAGTGCAGAAATACCTGACGCTCGATGGACATACCTGGAGCGAGAACATGCTGATCATGAATGCCGATAAATTCAACAGCTTTCCGGAAAATTACCAGCATATCCTGAAAATAGCCGGGTTGCACGGGGCGCGGGCCGACCGGGCGTCGGAGGCGTTCATGAGCCGGGTTATCGGCCTTGACGTACTGAAGGCTAACATGCAGGTATATGCGCCGACGGCGGAGCAGGTCAAAATGTTCCAGGAAAAAGCTCAGCCTCCGGTCATTGAGTGGCTGAAAGGAGAAGTCGGTGCGGAGCCGGTCGACGGTTTCCTTGCCGCGGTAAAAGAAGCCGAAGCCGCTCTCGGCTACAAGTGAGACAGCTGCCTTTATAGCAACTGAAGAGGAGGAGCCGAAGGGCTCCTCCTTTCTATTACTGGGAAAGAGGGTCGTAACGATGACAAAAGTGTTGTCCTGGCTTGAGCTTGCAAGTAATCGGGTTGACCGGATAGCCGTGTGGATCAGTATCCTGTATGCCTTTCTTGTCACCGTGACGGTGCTGGCAAGCGTGTTCCTGAGGATGGCCGGTAATGCGCCGACCTGGAGCGAGGAGTTCGCCCGCTGGCTTCTGGTCGGCATCGCCTTCATCAGTGCAAGCGCTGCCCTGAAACGCGGTTCGCACATAGGCATCACCGCTCTCGTGAAGTCGATCCCCTCTCTCCCGCTTGTCAGGGCGATTATTCTTGTCTCGAATCTCCTGGTTCTCACCTTCCTGGTGTTCATGTTCTGGTTCGGTCTCGATGCGGCACTCAAGGCTGTCGACCAGACAGGCGACATCATCCCGTTATCGGTTGTCTACGTCAAACTGCATATACCGCTGGGAGCGCTGATGATGATCATTCACGTGCTCTATGCCACCGCCGGATTATTCACGAAAGATGATCCGAGGGAGTTTCTCCTCAGTCAATAAGCGCACCAAGGGAGCTGGTTATGACATTGGCAGTACTTATTTTCGTCTTTATCCTGACAATGGCAATGGGAATCCCTATTGCGTTTGTATTCGGCATTGGATCGATCCTCTATTTCGCCGTGTTCAGCAACATCCCCATCACCATCATCGGCCAGCAGCTTTATAACGGCGTCGACAGTTTCGTGCTGCTGGCTATCCCGTTCTTCATCCTCGCCGGACAGTTGATGAACCGCACGGGCATAACCAAGGACCTGGTCAATTTCGTACAGGTTCTCGTCGGTAGGCTGCCGGGAGCCCTGGCCCAGGTCAACATTGTGGTGAGTATCCTGTTTGCCGGGTTGACCGGTGCCGCGGTCGCGGATACCGCGGCCATCGGCTCGATCCTGATTCCGGCCATGAAAAAGGAGGGGTACTCGGCGGCCTACAGCGCCGCGGTGACCACCGCGTCCTCCATCATCGGGCCGATTATCCCGCCCAGCATTATCATGGTCATCTACGGGACCATAACCGGAGAATCAATCGGTGCGCTGTTCATGGCCGGATTCGTACCCGGAGTATTGATCGGCATCGGGTTGATGATTCTCGCCCTGTACTACGCGATAAAAGAGCATCATCCCCGCCGGACCGAACCGATTCCGGGAAAGGAAATTCTTCGAAGAACCAAAAGTGCGATAATCGGCCTGATCATGCCGATCATCATTATCGGCGGCATTTTGAGCGGCGAGTTCACCGCAACGGAAGCGGCTTCCCTGGCGTGCGGCTATGCGCTGCTGGTAGGAATCGTCATCTACCGCAGCCTGACTGTCAAGGACCTGCTTGAAAGCCTGCTTGAATGCGCCATTGTCTCGTCCGTCATACTGCTGATCATCGCTACCGCCAAGCTGTTCGGCATGGTGCTGACCATCGAACAGATCCCCGGCCAGATCGCCCGTATCATGATGTCGCTGACGGAAAACAAGATCATCTTTCTCCTGCTGGTCAATGCCTTCCTGCTGTTCATGGGCATGATCATGGAAACCGGCGCAAATATCATTCTCCTGGCGCCCATCCTGCTTCCCCTCGCGGTGAAGTACGGGGTGCATCCGCTGCATTTTGCACTGATCATGATCGTAAACGTCAATATCGGCCTGACCACGCCGCCGCTGGGGGTCTGTCTGTTCACGGCGGCGCCGATTGCCAAAACCTCCTATGAAAGCATCGCCATGAAGGTCATGCCCTTTGTGGCAATGGAAATAATCGTATTGCTTATTATTACCTATATACCCGATATTGTACTTATTGTTCCAAGACTTACCGGCTTTCTCTAACAGGTGGCACATGAGAAAGATAAAACACGCACCATCGGGTTGCCCGGGCACGAATCACAATCATTTACAGGAATCTTTCTTTATAGTAACGATGCAGTGTTGTGACAGTGAACCTCCTGTCCTTTGATCTGGTTTGATGTTTTGTTCCCGCTGTTGTGAAGGCAATGGCCGGGAGTGCAGAGAATTATCAGTGTAATCGAGAGAGAAACTAACATGTTTATCTTAAAAAAAGGCAAATGTACGAATTGCAGGCTCTGTATGCTGGCCTGCACCGCCGCGCATTATCCGGGTATGCAGAGTACCAAGCTGGCCAGAATCTACATCGAGGACGCCTGGCCGGAAATCGGTGGTATCCATGTATGCCTGCCCTGTAAGGACAGGTCCTGCATCTCGGTGTGTCCGGAGGAGGCGCTCGTCTGGGAAGACCATGTCGTGCTGCTCGCAGACAAATGCACCCGGTGCGGCCTCTGTGTTGATGCCTGCCCCGTCGGCGGCGTCAGGCTGCATCCTGAAACGGGTAATCCCCATATCTGCGACACCTGCGATGGCATTTATTCATGCGCGAAAACGTGCCCCACCGGGGCCATTTCAAGGAGATAAGCAATGGTGTGGAATGGATATGCAGGTAAAATACTTGAAGTGGATCTGACTTCGGGCACCATCGAGCCTGTCGCCCTGGACAGGAATATGGCCGAGCAGTACGTGGGCGGCAAAGGCTTTGGTATCCGGACCATATACGATCGGCTGCCGGTCGGCTGCGACCCGCTGGGCCCCGACAATATCCTCGTTTTCGCCACCGGTCCGCTGACCGGGACATCGGCCCCGGCATCGGGCCGGATGGAGCTCTGTACCAAGAGCCCTGCCACCGGTTTATGGCTTGATTCCAACGCCGGGGGAAGTTTCGGACCGGAGCTGAAATATGCCGGCTATGACGCGGTCGTTGTTACCGGTGCGTCACCGTCGCCGGTGCTGCTGCTCATCGAAAACGGCAGCGCTTCGCTGGTCCCTGCCGGCGACTACTGGGGTGTCGATACGATAGAGACGCACCGGCGGCTCAAAGAAACCTACACGATAGATCACAAGATCGCCTGCATCGGGCAGAGCGGCGAACTCCTGTCACCACTGGCCGGTGTCCTCACGGAGTTCCGCTCCTTCGGGCGCGGCGGTGCGGGTGCGGTAATGGGCTCAAAGAATCTCAAGGCCGTGGTCGTAAACGGCACGGGTGCGGTAATGACTGCCGATACCAGGGAATTCTCCCGGATGGTGCGCGAGTCCACCAACGAGCTGTCCAACGCCCCTGATACCGGTTCGGCAAAACCCGAGTTCGGCACCAACGTGATCCTCTCGCTGATGGATTACACCGGCATTCATCCGGTGAAGAATTTTCATCAATCGACCCTTGAAGAAAAGCCGATCGACGAACATGATGTGCGCAATTATTACGAGCGTCATCGGGCCTGTTTCTCCTGCACTATTCGCTGCAGCAAGATTGCCAGGGTCAAGGAGGGACCCCTCAAAGGTGCCTTCACCGAGGGCCCCGAATACGAGACGGTCTGGTCTTTCGGGTCTCAATGCGGCAATACGGACATACCCTCTATCATCGAGGCTGAGCACCTGTGTGACGCCTATGGCCTGGATGCGGTATCGGTCGGCAACGTAGTCGGCTTTTTGATGGATTGTTTTGAACGTAAGCTTATCACCGCCGCCGAGACGGGCGGGATTGAACTTACCTGGGGAAACAGCGCGGCTATTGTCGAGGCCGTCCATCTCATCGGCAAACGTGAGGGGCCCGGGCGGGAATGGGGCCAGGGTGTCAGGCAGCTCGAGGAACTGATTCCCGGAGCGCAGGGACTTGGTGCCCAGGTCAAGGGGCTTGAGCTTCCGGCCTATGATCCGAGGGCCAGCAAGGGTATGGCCCTGGCTTACGCGACGAGTGACCGGGGCGGGTGCCATCTGCGCTCATGGCCGATAGGCGAGGAACTCATGAACCAGACCAACCCGCTGGGGCTGCACACCACCGAGTTCAAACCGGAAATAGTAAAGGCGCAGCAGGACTTCTATTGCCTGGTGAACTGCAGCGGGCTCTGCCTCTTCGCCGCATTCACGCTGTCGCTCGAACAGATCGCGCCCCTGTTTCAGTCGCTCACCGGAATCGAATCCTTCGGCAATGCGATGAACCTGTTGCTGGCAGGAGAGCGGGTGAACAATCTCGTGCGGCTGTTCAACCTGCGCGAGGGGCTTACCGCGGCCGGGGACACGCTTCCGGAGCGCTTCAGGACCGAGCCCCTGCCCGATGGTCCCTGCAAGGGCGAGACCGTCGATGTCCTGCCGCTGATCAAAACCTATTACAAAATACGCGGCTGGACGGCAGACGGCAAGCCCACGCCCGAACTGCTTGAAAAACTTGCTATCCCCTTCAACCCCGAGACCACACGGCCCTAAAACAAGGAGAACGTACAATATGTTTCGTCCAAAAGGCATCTACCCTGCCCAAATGACCCCCTTCGATGAGAATCATCGGGTAAACGAGGCTGAATTCAGAAGGCTGCTGGAATTCGGCATAGAACGCAAACTTGATGGCATCTTCCCCGTGAGTTCGTGTGGCGAAGGAATCCACATGGATTTTGAAGAAAAATGCCGCTGCATGAAAATCGTTGTCGAGCAGGTCAACGGTCGGGTTCCGGTGACTCCCGGCGTGGTTGCCTCCACTCCTGACGAGTCTGTAAAACTGGCCAAGTATGCCGGATCAATCGGCTGCGCCGCCGTTGTCGTCACCCCTCCTTATTTCTATAAGCCAAACGGCGCCATGGTTGAACGCTTCTTCGAGACGATTATCGAGAAAAGCGGCGTTCCGGTCATTCTCTACAATATTCCGCTCTTCACCTCGCCGCTGGACTACGATACCGTCAAACGGCTGGTCCGCTACGATTCGGTCGTCGGGATGAAGGATTCCAGCGGCAGCATGGTCGATTTCATGCACTTCATGGACAAGATTGCCATTGCCGGGGCGGACATCGCCATGCTGACCGGGCGGGAGGAAAACCTGCTGGCGAGCCTGCTGATGGGCGCGGAAGGTTGCATGACGGCAACGGCCGGCATATTCCCTGAGATCATGGTCGGAATTTACGAGGCCTGGAAAGAAGGCGACCTGGAAAAGGCCCTCCGGCTGCAGCGCTCCATACTGGTCATTATCAGGACCATGTTCGCAGCTCCCTTTCCGATAGGATTCAAACTGGCGCTTGAACTGCGCGGTTTCAAAATGGGACCGCCGCTGCTTCCGCCATCGCACGCCGATGCGCACCAGATCAACCTGGTCCGGTCGCGGCTGCGTATGCTGATGGAGCCGCTTCTTGAGAAATATGATGAAACCGTGGTCATGTAACGATGGCGAGATAACCGTCCATCCGGCCATCGACTCACGGCAGCAGTTCCGGCAAGCCATCATCCCTGGATAAAGCTCAGCGCATTCATCTGCGCTGGGCTTTATTCGCTTTTTTCAGCTGCGGCAGGTGCTGAACACGCGGTGATGAGCAGGCAATCCCGCTCAAACAGAAAACAATCGGAGATCGAAGTATGTTTCGGAGAAGCAAAAACATCCTGGCACGGCCCGACTGGTCCATGAACCGGACACTCTATAAATCGATGGGTTACAGCGACTATGACCTGGACCGGCCGATGATCGGCATCGCCAATTCCTGGAACCGTATCG
>JAHEMX010000595.1 GCA_024643445.1 Desulfobulbaceae bacterium
ATTTTATAGAAATGGAGCGGATGATAGCACAAAAAAGGGGTGAAAATGTCGAATCTGATTGAATCGATCAAAGCGGCGGTGGAAGCGATACCTGCGGAGATGAAAGACGGTAAGAAGGATAGTTATGAATTTTCCTCTGTCGTTGCAGAGAGAAAAACATTTTTATCAAGGAAGAAGCTTGTCTATAAAGCCAGGTTCCGGTTGGACAACGATCAGCAAAAGCTGCACTTCACCGAGACGTTGAAAGAAAGCGGTTTTGGACTCACTTCCGGCGGCGGTGATATGGGTCCGGGCACGGGATTCAAAAAAGGCGTATACAAATCCGGAGCGCAAGGCCTGGAGGGTGGCATCGAGGAGCAGTCAAAACTTTTCGGCAAGGATTATAAATACCGTTTTGACTTTGGTGCGATCAGAAACAAATTCAGAAGCATTGCTGAAGAGGCCGGCTATACCTTTGAGTATCACATCGCTGGCTTAGGAAAATAAAAAAGACCTTGGGAAATTCCGGGACAGTATACCTATCTCTCATCCCGTTTTTCATTACTGATCATGTCTGAGGCAAGAGAAAATGAATTATGTATACTGTCACCTTAATTTCCTGCACTAGCGGGGATTTTTCAGGAAATGCAGCAGCTGCATGGCGGCGGCGGTCGGCGAAATCGCCTGGTTTTCAATTTCCGCAATCATTGCTGGTATTTTCCCTTTTATTTCAGGGCTGTTGTAGAACCAGTTGCGTAATCCTTCATCAAGGAGGAAACGCATCCAGTCCAGGGCCTGTTTCCGCCTTTTTTTCTCCAGATCACCGCTTTCCTGCATGATCTTCTGAAACCTGCCGATCATCTCCCATATCTTGTCCAGTCCGGCAGACTCGAGGGACGAGCAGGTAAGAACGGGCGGAAACCAGTTCCTGTTGCCGGCGGAGAGCAGATGGAGGGCCGTTTCGTATTCCCTTCTGGCTCGTTCGGCGCGTTGAACGTTGTCTCCGTCCGCCTTGTTGATGACAATGGCATCAGCCACCTCCAGGATACCCTTCTTTATGCCCTGCAGTTCGTCGCCGGCACCGGCAATCATCAGGACCAGGAAAAAATCGACCATCGAGGCGACGGCTGTTTCGGACTGGCCGACGCCGACTGTTTCGACGATGATGACGTCAAACCCTGCAGCCTCGCAGGCAAGCATTGTTTCCCTGGTTTTTCGGGCAACCCCGCCCAGCGTTCCGCCGGCAGGGGAGGGACGGATAAAGGCTCGCTCATTCACGGAGAGATTGAGCATTCTTGTCTTGTCGCCCAGCACCGAACCGCCGCTGCGCACGCTGCTCGGGTCAATGGCGAGAACCGCCACCTTATAGCCGCTGCGGGTCAACAGGGTGCCAAAACTGTCGATGAAGGTGCTTTTGCCGGCACCCGGCACCCCGGTAATGCCCAGACGGACGGCCTTGCCGGTATGGGGAAGGAGTTGCTCGATGATCCGGTTCACCGTATCCTGGTGCGCCGGCAGTGAGCTTTCGATCAGCGTGATGGTCCTGGCCAGCATGATTCTGCTGCCCTCTAGCACGCCGCTGATGTAGTAGTCGGAATCCTTGTGCATCTGTCCTGTCGTGAAAAAAATGGCGGCTGAGTACTTTACCGCCATGATCAGAAAGCATTTGGGGTGCCGCCTGCACACGGCAGCACCCCGACTTACCAATGTCTTGCCCGTATCGGTCCTGCAGCCTGCGGATCAGGCCACATTGGCCTCAATCAGGTCAAGCGTTTTATTAGCTGATACAATCACCGATGTTCCCGGTCCGAAAACGGCCTTGACACCGCGGTCGTAGAGATAGTCGTAGTCCTTCGGCGGAATAATGCCCCCGGCGACCACCAGGATTGTATCGTCGCCCTGTTTTTTCAGTTCCTCAACCAGAGCCGGCACGAGCGTCTTGTGGCCGGCGGTCAGACTGGACGCACCAACCACATGGACATCATTTTCTATGGCCATTTTTGCGGCTTCCTCGGGGGTCTGGAACAGCGGGCCGATATCGACGTCAAAACCGACATCCGCATAGGCACTGGCGATGACCTTGATGCCGCGATCATGGCCATCCTGCCCCATCTTGCTTACCAGTATCCGGGGCCGTCTGCCATGTTTTGTGAGAAAATCCTCTGTCCGCTGCCGCAAATTGTTAAGACTTTCAGGGTTGGCCGTAAATTCTGAGGCATAGGCGCCGGATATGCAGCGGGTGTTGGTGACGTAGCGCCCGAAAACCTTCTCCATGGCATCGGATACTTCTCCGATGGTCGCCCTGGCGCGAATTGCCGTCAGCGCCACTTCGAGCAGATTGCCATCACCCGCCGCCGCTGCCGTAATGTCACTCAAGGCCTTTTCAACGGCCGCACCGTCGCGCGTTGCCTTGATCTTTTTCAGCCGGGCAACCTGGTCGTCACGAACCGAAGCGGGAACCTCACGGATTTCAAAGTCAATCTGTTCATTTTTAAGCTGGTACTTGTTGACGCCGACGATAACGTCAAGGCCCTGGTCTATC
>JAHEMX010000596.1 GCA_024643445.1 Desulfobulbaceae bacterium
TGCTCTGCGAAGCCATTTTCCAGACCGGCGCCCTTCTCATCGCCAATCTTTTTACCGCAGACAATACCTCGAAAAATCTTCCTGATACCGGGAAAATACCGGTTCTCACCAAGATAACCGGGGCGCGATTCAAACGAGTGGTTCTCCCGGGTGAAACAGTCAGAATAAGCGTCAGACTCATTGAAACAGTATCGTCGGTCTGCGTTTTTAAAGGGACGGCACGGGTGAATGGAGAACTTGCCGTTAAAACCGAATTCTCCTGCGCCCTCGTAACACCATAATGTCCGTGAATGGAGACAAATAAGTACCCGCCCTGACATCATATTTCCAAAGGTATTGTGCAGTTGACCTTTCAGTCAAAAAAGGTAATATAGTCATGCCTTATTTGTGCTGGACCGCATGTTTTTCCCATCCCAGCCGTTACATTCAGAACGATAAAGATTCATCAAGGATACTAACCGTGCAATTGTCTATTACTCAAATGATTCTGCATGCCGGACCTGTTGGTCAACTGGTCATGCTTCTGCTGCTTGCCTTCTCAATCGTTTCCTGGTCAATTATTTTCATGAAAGCCAGAGCATTCAGGAACGTACGGCTCGATACGGAAGATTTCCTGGAAACGTTCTGGTCGTCCTCTACGCTGCGCGAGGCCGGACAGGCGGCAGAGGAATTTTCCTACAGTCCTGAGGCCGTCGTCTTTACAGCCGGCTTCACCGAACTGCAAAAAATCAATAAAATCAGGAATCGCAGCGAAGACAGCCCGGCCGAGACGCTGGAAATGCAGCTCGCAACAATGGACAATCTCAAACGCGCCATCCGTAAGGCGGAGAATGAGGAGATAAATAAACTGGGAAGTCTGCTTCCCTTTCTGGCGACTACCGCCAGTGCCACTCCCTTTATCGGACTGTTCGGAACGGTCTGGGGCATCATGGTCTCATTCCACGACATTGGCCAACGCGGTTCCGCCTCCCTGGCTGTTGTTGCACCCGGTATTTCTGAAGCACTCGTTGCCACGGCTGCAGGGCTTGCAGCCGCAATTCCTGCGGTTATTTTTTACAACTTCTACTCCAACAAACTGACGAGTGTGCAATATAACATTCAGAGTTTTGCTACTGATTTCCTCAATCTGGTCGAAAGAGATTTGCTCGGTCGCGTCTAATTTTTCATGGGTCCACTAAACAATAACGGAAGAAAACAGCTGGTTGCCGACATCAACGTTACCCCACTCGTTGATGTTATGCTGGTGCTCCTTATCATTTTCATGGTAACCGCCCCGATGATGACCCAGGGTCTGGATGTGGATTTGCCGGAGACGACAACAAAATCGCTCCGGCAGAAAGAGGATCCCATCGTGGTGACTGTTGACAAAACCGGCAAGATCAGCCTTGACCAGACAGAGGTCACGCAGAAAGTACTTTTCCAGCAGCTGGCAGCTTATGCCAAGCAGGAAAAAGATAAACCTGTTTTTCTCAAGGCTGACAAAGCAGTACCATATGGCACTGTTGTGTCTATAATGGCCGATGTAAAAAGAGCAGGATTTGATAAACTAGGGATGATCACCCAGCCTTCAGACGAAAACAAATAACATCGCGGCAATGCAGTACAGTGCAACATACAATGCTTACAACAGCTGGACAATACCGCTCAACGCGGCGATTGGCCTCCACCTTGTCGTGGCATTCAGCTTCATTTTTCTGCCCGGCCTTTTAAAATCAAAAGCGAAATATGAAGATATTTACACGGTCAATCTCATCAGTGTCAGCGAGCCTGTTGTACAGGAAGAAGTAGTAACGCCTGTTCCGGCAAGTAAGCCGGTTCCTCCTGTCGTTGAGTCAGCAAAAGCTATTCCTCTGGCTGATGTGAAAGCGCCAGCAGCCCCTGCCCAACCGGAGCTACCTGTTTCGATCAAACCGCTAAAACGCAAGATTAAAAAAGAAGAACCGCCGGATAACAAACTCAAACAAAGAGAACTTGAACAAAATAAACGACAAACCATTGCAGAGGCGCTGAAAGCCGAACAGGAAGCCGCTGAGCTGGCCCGTCGCGCCGCCGAGGAGGCTGCCCGTCAGCAGAAACTTCTGGAGCAGCAGCTGGCCCAGCTGAAAGCCCAGAGCAGCCCGGTGCGGAAACCTTCGGGGAGATCCGGCTCAAGCACCCTGACCGGGCTGGAAATGCAGTATTATTCTACCATTGCAGGTCGTATTGCACAGTTCTGGTCGCTGCCTCAATACAAAAGCTGGGATCCCGCGACCGAGGCTGTCGTTGTCATAACAATCTCACAGAACGGTACAATTTTAAAACAATTTTTCGAGAAAGCCTCCAATGATCCGACCTTTGATCAATTTGTTCGTAAAACCCTGCACGACGCCGCTCCTCTGCCACCTATTCCGCCGGCTTTACAGCGGAGCAGCTGGGAGGTCGGATTACGCTTCAGGCCGGAAGGCATCCAATAACACCGGGGACAACCAACTATTATGAGACGCCTACTTCTACTGCTTGCTGTCAATACCTTTTTCATCGT
>JAHEMX010000597.1 GCA_024643445.1 Desulfobulbaceae bacterium
TACCGGCGATAAGGCTCGCGGCAGAAAGGAAATCGGCCGGCTCGATGACAAGGGAAAAATGATCCCCTACTGGAATCGTCGGGAAATCGAAACCCTCGAGGTGCTGAAGGGAAATGAACTCGTTTACCTGCAGGATCCCCTTGACGCCTATCTCCTTCACGTCCAGGGCTCCGGCCGCATCTTACTGCCGGATGGGTCTTCCCGCTCTATCAGGTTCGCCTCATCCAACGGCCACCAGTACCGCAGCCTCGGCAAGCTTTTCGTCGATGAAAACATCATGAGCAAGGAAGAAGTGAATATCCCCGCCATACGGGAGCACTTCCGCAAACACCCCGGGGATATTACAAGGATGCTGCAGCACAACCCGCGTTATATCTTTTTTGAATGGGGGGATGACCAGGGACCGCGGGGGTCTCTCGGCACGGTTCTGACCCCGGGCCGTTCTATAGCCATCGACCAGTCGATCCTCCCGGTTGGCGCCCTGGGCTATCTTGTATCGAAAAAACCCGTGCTGGATAATTCCGGAAAAATCGATCACTGGCGGATTTTCGGGCGCTTTGTCGTGCCGCAGGACAGCGGGTCGGCCATCAAGGGCCCGGGACGCGTCGATCTGTTCTGGGGAAGCGGGCCGTATGCCGAAACTGCTGCCGGTCATATGAACGAAAACGGTAAATTGTTTTTCCTGGTCAAGAAGAATTTTGAACTCGCCGGGAAAATCAGGTAACATGAGTATCAGCAGGATACATCAGGTAATTTCTTCGAGGACAAGGCGTGCTGGAAATGGCCCAGCCAGGCGTCCTGGAAGAAAGGCGCCGGAGGGACAATACATTGCTGAGCCGGAAAGGCATTTCGGGCATTGCGCAGCGATCAAGCGAAGAAGCGATCAGTCAAGGTGACCATTCGTTTCTAAGTGCCATGAGGAGTTCAACTCCACCAGAAAGATGAGGTTATGAGACAAAGCGGCTTTCCAGTCACCCTGACGACTGATTTCGGGTATAACGATGAATATGTAGGGGTTCTAAAAGGGGTGATCCTCTCCATTAACAAAGGGATTCCCATTGTCGATCTGACACACGGCATCGAGTCGCAGGACATCAAGCAGGCTTCAGATATTATCTGGAACAATTTCCGCTACTTCCCAGACGGAACCGTGCATCTCTGCGTGGTTGATCCCGAGGTGGGCATGTCTCGCAGGATCATCGTGCTGCAGGTCGAAACCCATTATTTCGTTGGTCCCGACAACGGGATTTTCACCCATCTCCTCACCAGCCCGGAAACTATTGAAGCATACGTTGTTGAGAACCGTAAACTGTTTCTCAGGGAGATCAGCAATACCTTCCACGGCCGCGATATCATGGCTCCGGTCGCAGCCCGGCTCGCCTCGGGTATGTCGATCACCACTGTCGGACCACGGATTCCCCGGGAATCGTGCGTGATCATCGGGGTGAAAGAGCCGGTACTGCAGCGCAACGGTATTCACGGCGAAATAATCAATATCGATAAATTCGGTAACATCAGGACCAACATTACCAGACTCTACCTGGATAAAATCGAGCTTGGGGAAAAGCCCCGGATCACGCTCAAGTCATATGAGATAGAGTTGGTACATGGCAGTTACGGAGATATTCACGACAACCTGCCGGCAGCCATTATCAACAGCAACGGCGCGCTCGAGATATGCGTTAACAGGGGAAATGCGGCACGACTTCTGAAGGTGGAGAAAGGCGAGCGGGTCTTCGTGCGGGGTAACAACCGGGGCTGGCACGAGGCAGAGGTCCTGGTCTGACCGATCCTCGTTCAGCCAGGCATACGAGAGCAAGGAGACAGCAGGCTCCAGGCCCTAGGTGTATAGAGCGGCAAAGCGTTCCCAGAAATCCGGAAAGGATTTGGCCACACATTTCTCCCCGGCAATCCTGACCCCTTTAACACGCAAGCCGGCAACCGCCAGACTCATCGCCATGCGGTGATCCTGGTAGGTTTCAATATCCGCCGCGTGCAGGTTCCTGCCGCCGTCGCCATGGATGATCATCCGCTCAGGAAATTCTTCAACCGTGGCTCCCATCCTCGAGAGCTCCGTCACCACGGCCTGCAATCGGTCGCACTCCTTGATGCGCAAATGACCAATATTTGAGATTTCCGTCGGCCCCTCGGCAAAAGCCGCAACAACTGCCAGTGTCGGGACGACATCCGGCATGTCCCCCATGTCAACGGAGATACCCTCCAGCACGGCGGCGCCCTGCACGGTGATTCCCTGCTCCGCCCGGGTCACATTACAGCCCATCCGGGCAAGGAGCGGAACCAGCATCGCATCGCCCTGAAGAGAAGGAACCGGCACGTTGCGCACCGTGACACGACCGCCCGTTACCGCTGCCGCAGCCCAGAAATATGAAGCATTCGAGGCATCTCCCTCGATCTGGTAGTCCCGGGCCCGGTAAACGCCGCGGGGTATCGAAAACGAGGAAAAATCGTGGGCCGCTTCGACCTGGATTCCAAAATCGGCCATTAC
>JAHEMX010000598.1 GCA_024643445.1 Desulfobulbaceae bacterium
GGGGGTCAGTTGACGCCTTCTTTGTATTTTCGGTATTCTTCCCACAGCCTCGCCTTGACTTCAGGATCTGTCTCCTGCTCGGCGGCCTCCCGCAGTTGTTTTGCGACGATATCGTCATCGTTCTGCGATAAATCCTTGTTTCCGGCTGTCGGGGGCAGGCGCGTTTGCCGGTTACTCCCGGCACCGGCTCCCCCGTTGTTGCTGCCTCGTGTTGCCGTTTGCTCAGTCCCCGTTGCCGTGGAACTGGAGGTTGATTTTTTCCCCGTACCAGTCTTGCCGTCCGAGCTGGAATTCTTCCCCGTACCAGCCTTGTCGTCCGAGTATGCTCCCTCTTTATTTCCGGCTGCCCGTGGACCATTGGGATAACTGCTTCCTTCTCTCTGCTTTGCTACGTGAGCACCGATCTGTTCCTGTTCTTTCAAGAGCATATCGTCAAAGCTGCCGAAACCTGCCTGTAGTTCATTGTCTAGCGCTGCTGTTATTTCCCGGTCTGTCTTGCTCTTTTCCGGCGGCAGGGGCGAATAGCTGGTTGTTTCAAGATTTCCTTCAGCAGTAACGGGGCAGGGTGTCCCCTTGAGCGGCTCCGATCCGCCATAGGCTGAGAGTTGCTCGCAATAATAGAGAATCCGGCCGTCGAGATAGGAAAGAAAGAGCCGGAAGTCACTTTCATTCATAGTGGTGACCGGCTGGTTTTTTCTGCGGTCCAGATGCTTATTGATAATGGTGGTCCTCGCCTTGTAAAGACTGTCGATTGCTTGCCGTGCCTGTTGTTCTGAGAACAGCGGTGTTGCTGCTCCCAACGGCACGGTGCAGCAGAGAATGAGAGCAAGGGCGAGTATGATCTGGTATTTCAGGTAGGCCATCTCTTTCTGTTTGCCTGTGTTGGGGTCGGGGCCATCATGCTGATCTCTTCTCAGGTTTATTCCGGGATGAGGGTTCCTTGAACAATCAAATGAGCCGTTCGAGCTGAGCGCAGAGATCGCTTGAAAGGGCGATTGTTCAGGATGGCCATCCATAGCATTATAATAATTATAAGGAAGATATGCCAAAAGTACCTTACCCTGACTGACGTAAAATATCAGTAAAAGCAGGGAACACCTCGTTGTGGCGAATCTGCCGGGGAAGGGTTCGTTTTCCTGCAGCCGTGAGCGTGGGAAAATGACCTGGATCTGAGACAGCCGCCAGTTGCAAAAAAAATGCCCGGCGGCGCCGGAATAATGATTGTCAGAGGGATGGGTTATCCCAGAGCGGTGCGGATATGATCACAGAAAATCTCTGCAATTCCGGGCAGCAGAGCGAGTCCCCGGTCATGATAACTCAGCTCAATCCTCTTGCTCTTTAATCGTGATTTCCAGGAGTTTGGTGCGGTTCCGACGATATCCCTCTGAAAATGCATGCCGGTTGCCATCAGCAAGGGGATGATAAAGACCCGGTCAAATCCCGACGCGGCTATCTCGTCAATCATGGCCTCGGGGCCGGGATACTTTTCCAGTCCTGTCACAAAAACCCGATTTCCTGCCTGGGTGCGTAAAATCTTTTCAAGCGCTGGATATGTTGTCCAGGAGGGATGAGTGGTACCATGACCGAGGATAAGAATAGCCTTGCTTTCGTTTTCCTCAATAAGCGGCATCAGGTTCCCCGCGACACGGTGGAAATCATCAGGTGTGCAGAGCAGCGGCATGCCGATGGCCGCAGTGGCGTTTGCCTCTTTCGCTTCCCTGACAACCCGATGGAACTCCTGTCCGGCCATGACATGCAGTGGCTGGACGACAATACGGTACGGGCTGTTTCCGGCAAGATTGTGCAAAACGTCTCTCAGGGATGGCTGCTTGGCTTTGTTTTGGTCCAGTGATCGGCGAACGGATGGCGATGAGTAATGCCAGTGCACGGAGCAGTCCTTGAAACGCGAAGAAATACGCTCATCAAGGACCCCATAGGTTCGCCCTGATTGTGTTGTTGTGCCGAAGGCACTCAGTATGATATGATGCGCCATAAAGACGAGCCAGGGGGTGAACATTAGAGGTGAGCCCGGTTCAACAAGTCGGCTATGATTGTAGCGGATTTCGTATTTCCTGTCAGTGAAAACTGCCTGAAAAGTGTTATCTGCAGGCCGCGTTTCACTGTTTTTTTCCCAGCCTGCGGAAGAGGGGGCTTTTTTCTGCCACTTTGTGAGGGTGATTGCTTGACAAACGTGAGTTGTTACGATAGAAGTTAAGTCTTAAATGAAATAGTTATTTTGGCAGTAATGGTATGAAGGAAGCAGCTCGTGTCAGGCAGGTGGCAAACCAGCAGGAGTTCAATGCCGACATCAGCTAAAAAAGCTTAACAAAAGGTAGGAGGGGAAGAATGGTAAAGACAATTTCAGTTCTTGCTCTTGCCGGCCTGATAGCGCTTCCAGCTGTATCGATGGCCAGTGGTGGTCCGAATGCTCAGGATCTCGAGAAGAAGATCGAAGAATTGAGCAGACAGCTTGAAGAACTCAAGGCAGCAATGGGCAAGCAGG
>JAHEMX010000107.1 GCA_024643445.1 Desulfobulbaceae bacterium
ACCCGACGGATTAGCCCCGATCGGCGGTTATCCGGGCAACGATGATGATGGTAAAGTCATGCAGCAGTCACTGGACAAGACCAAACTCTATACCGATCTGCTGAACGGCGCCAGGTTCCTGAAAGCTCACGAATTGTCCACTGGCAAACTCGGCGCAACGGGCTTCTGTTACGGTGGAGGTGTCGTCAACCAGCTTGCCGTGAGCATGGGAGCAGACCTTGATGCTGGTGTCCCATTTTATGGGGTGGCCCCACCGCTTGAAGAAGTCGCAAAAATCCAGGCACCCCTGATGATGCACTATGCCGAGGATGATCCGCGCGTCAATGCTACGCAGGAAGAATATAAAAAAGCTCTGGAGGCAAATAACAAGAACTACGTCATGTACACCTATGAAGGCACCCGGCACGGTTTCCACAACAACTCTACACCGCGCTACAATGAAGCCCAGGCCAAGGTAGCCTGGGACCGTACCGTAACTTTCTTCAGGAAGCATCTGTCCTGATATGGACGCGACAGAGTCAGCGACCTGGCGGTTAACAGCGAAAAACTGGTTGAAGACAAAATCAGTAGGGCGCTCCTGTTCTGCTGAATTGAAGAAACGCGAGATTTTCTCATAACCGAAAAGTATCACCAGATGCCTGATTTTTCACAAATATCAAAGAAATATGAACGAGATTCAATCGTTCAGAAATCCGCCAGTCATGATTTGCTGGAACTCCTTGCACTGCAAAAAACCGACAACGTGCTCGACCTGGGATGCGGTACCGGTCATTTATCCGGTTTAATAAAGCTAAAAACAGACGGGAAGGTTGTCGGTATTGATCCTGCCGAGGGAATGGTCCGGCAGGCGACAGAAAAATATGGAAATGAAGGAATTTCCTTTTTCCATCTGCCTGCTGAAAAAATCGCCTTTAAAGAGCAGTTTGAAGTAATTTTCTGCAACTCCGTCTTTCAATGGTTTAAAGAACCGGCAAGGGTACTTAAACGGTGTCATGACGCACTCATGTATAACGGCAGAATGGCAATCCAGGCACCGGCAAAAGAAAACTACTGCCCTAATTTCATCGAGGCCGTCCAGGCGGTAAAGTCGGATGCGCTGACCAGGGATACCTTTGCCGGATTCACCTCCCCCTGGTTTTTCCTGAATACGGCCGAGGAGTACCGGGAGCTGTTTGAAACGACCGGATTCAAGGTGAAAAAATCTGAAATAGTCCGGGTTTCGACCTACCACACACCAGAGGATGTCTTCAAAATATTCGAATCAGGAGCAGCGGCAGGATATTTGAACCAGCAGTTCAATGCAGACAGACTGACAACCGAATATATTCAGCATTTCAAGAAGATAGTGCAAGACGCTTTTCAAGGCCAGGCGGACAGATCAGGCACGGTTGAATTGGTCTTTTATCGCATTTATCTGCTTGCGGTGAAAGACGGTGACAGGTGAGGTGAACAAGGAGTGCGCCAAAGAGCATTGAAACCTTGCTCATACGATAATAAGCGTAATTCCCTAGAAGACGGGCACTTCAATGAACTGCCGGACAGCATTGATGCGCAGCAAACCTGCCATCAATACCGTCGAACCTCATCTTTTCTGGTGAGGAAAAAGGCAAGCACCAGCATTACCAGCCGGGTCTTCCAGGAGAACGGGTTTCCCAGATCAGGGTGCCGGGATTTTTCCCGGGGATTTTCTGACGTTGTGTATAAAAATTCCCAGCAGACAAAGAGCTGCGACTGTATGAATAATGATAACCGTCGGTTTGAGCAGGAAAAAAACGAGTATCAGCAGAATGCCGCGCATCCCCCAGGAAATGCTGTTTTCCATGTGACCCTGAAGGGCGCAGGTAAACGCATAAAGCCCGAAAAGGGCGAAGAAAAAAATAGTTATTATTTCAAACCAGCTGCCGCCGAGAAGCGGGGTATAGGCAAAAAGCAGGGGGACGATGTAGAGTCCTTTGGCAATTCTCCAGGATTGCAGTCCGGTTGACATGGCCGGGGTACCGGCAATGGCGGCAGCAGTGAAGGCTGCAAGGCAGACCGGTGGCGTGACGTTACTGTCCTGGCTGAGCCAGAAAATAATCATGTGTGCCGAGAGCAAGGCATAGGTCGTGATCTCGGGAGAAAGTGCCATATCCCTGATGGTCCCTGCAAGATCGGGGGGCACCATGCCGAGCAGCGCCTTGGCCTGTTCGACAGGCATCGGCAGACTCAGGAGTTCAAATTTGTCCGGCACGGCAATCATCATGACCGCTTTGACTTCCTCCGACAATGCTCCGCTGGCGATGATATCCACGATGTGTGTATCGGCTATAAGGTTGTACAGGGCAGGGGCCGAAAGTGTCGCGAGTACGATATAGGCTGCAGTTACCGGAAGCCCCATGCCAAGCACCAGCGAGGCAAGGGCGATCAGGGTGATGGCGATGAGCAGGTTGTCCCCGGCCCAGTTAATGATCATCAGGGAGAAGGTGTTTCCGATTCCCGCCGTGGCGATCACATTGACAACGAGTCCGACGCTGCAAAGCAGGATGGCGGTCATGACCATATTGCGTGCTCCCAGAGCAAGCGCGTCCAGAATACCCCGCAAGCCCATTTTGTTGGGAGTCAGCCACGATGAAACAACAACGGCCACAATGCTTATTCCGGCAGCATAGGTCGGAGTGAAACCGTAGACAAGAAGGAAGATCAGAATGGAAATAGGCAGCAGAAACGGTAATCCGCCTTGCCTTATCACATCAAATATCTTGAGGTTTTCACCTTCCAGGGCCTTGATGCCAATTCGTTTCGCTTCAACTCGAACAAAAAAGGCCACCGAGGAGAAATAGAGGATTGCCGGCAGGGCGGCATAGAGCACAATGGTGGTATAGGGAATCTGGGTATAACTGGCCATGACAAAGGCCCCGGCACCCATGATAGGCGGCATCAACTGACCGCCGGTCGATGCAGCAGCCTCAACCCCGGCGGCGAATTTCGGAGCAAATCCGGCACGCTTCATCAGGGGGATGGTGATGACACCCGTTGATGCCGTATTGGCAACAGCTGAACCAGATATGGTCCCGGTCAGTCCCGAGGCAAAAACGGCCACCAGCCCGGGCCCGCCAATAAACCGTCCGGCTACTGCCCGAGCCAGATTGATGACAAAATCCCCCGCACCCGATCTGAGCAGGAAGGCCCCGAAAAGGATGAACATGAAAACGAACGTCGATGAAATCCTGGCGATATTGCCGAAAAGACCGTCATCACCATAAATTGATCGGAATAAAATGGATTCGGGGGTCAGGCCGCTGAATTTGAAGACACCGCTGACCATGCTTCCCCACCAGCCAACGTAGGTGAGTGACAGGACAATCAGTACCGGAATAATCCAACCAGTTGTTCGGCGGGTAAATTCGATGGCCGTCAGGATAAGCAGCGTACCGGCAAACCATTCAAGACCGCTGAGATGAACCCCCCGAGCGTAGATAGCATCCTCCATGCCTATCATATAGGTGGCGCAGACAGCGGCGGTGATGCCGAGAGTCAGATCAAAACAGAGGCCGACAGTTCCACGATCAGAAAGTTTTTCGGCCCGGAACGGATAAACCAGGGAACAGAGAACAGCAAAGCCGGCATAGTGCAGCGAATTCTGCCAGAGATTTGATAGAATACCGTAGAGATTAAAATAAAGATGCAGGATGGAGACCATGACTCCGACAATAAAGATGATTTTTTCTATTTTCATCGGTGTCTTCGTCTTTGTTCCTGCTCTCTTTTCTTTCACTAGACACTCCGGAAGGCAGAGGAAAAAGGTGAGTCCATCTTCCGTGTGGTGACGGAAGATGGACTGGAGAAGAATTATCAGGGCATCAGGCGAGCCGGGATTGTCAGCCCAGCTTCCTTGAAGTAACGGGCGGCGCCAGGGTGCAGGGGCATGGGCAGTCCGGCAAGGGCTTTTTCCAGTGCCATAACCTTGGTTGCCTTGTGAATGGCGTTAAGGAATGGCAGGTTTTCATAAATTGTTTTGGTGATCTGGTAGACGGCATCTTCATCAACATCAGCACGGACGGCAAGGAAGTTCGGCTGGGCGATGGTGTTGATATCCTTTTCCTGGCCGGGGTAAGTTCCAGCCTTGATCACGTAAGGGGTATAAAGTTCAAAACCGCCGTCGGCTTTTTTGGCCTGTTCAGGGGTAAATTCAAGGATCTTTATCTTGTCACCCATTGCCGCAAGAACCTGGGTTATTGCGCCGGTAGGTGCTCCTCCGGGGATACCGAACCCGGCAATCTGTCCATTCTGCATAGCGTCAATAGATGGACCGTATCCGCCATAGACGAGTTCATATTCTTTTTCTGCATCGATGCCGAGGTTTTCCAGCATGAATTTGTTTGAGCCAAGAGTTCCTGAATTTTTAGCACCAAAAGCCATCCGCTCGCCCTTGAGACCTTCAATGTCTGCAATGGTACCGGTTTTTGCTTTCTCTGCAAGAATGGCAAAATGTTCAACATTCTGCCAAAGCATGGTCACGGATCGCAGCTCCTTCTGGGGACCGTCTTTTTCCAGGGGACCTTTGCCGTTCCAGGCATAATAACCAAAGAGACCCTGCAGGATGCCAAACTGGACCTCGTTGTCTCTCAAGAGTTTAATGTTTTCGCCGGACCCGGCTGAGCTGATGGCGGACATGCTGATTTTCTGTGTCGGCTCCAGCTTTACCTTGGTCAGGGTGGAGATAGCAACCCCAACAGGATAGTAGGTACCCCCGGTACTGGCTGTTGCCAGCAGATAACTGCGCTCGTCTGCGGCCTGGGCGGCACCGGCCGTAATAAAACCAATTGCGACTGCTGCAACAGCAAGCCGATAAATAAAAGATCTGGTTCTCATAACGCTCTCCTTTGGTAATGATTAGTGCACCACCATCCGATCGCTCCCTGCGATGCCGGGGTGGTAACGTTACTGAGGTGAGGACTGGAAACCCGAAGGATAGCCAGTTCTCCGGTAATATTAAATTATATGCTCCGTAATACAAGTACCGAATGAAGTGATGGGGAAAAATAGGAATGCTGACAGTCAGGACCTTTGCCTCCGGCAAAACCATGCTGTTAGGTTCCACAGTCGAGATAGTTCCTGACAACGTCTGTTATCGCCGGCCGGAAAAATCCTTAAGAAGCGCGTAAGCTGGAAGGATAAAAAGCAGAAACCCCAGACGGACCGTAAAAATGCTGGTGGACTGAGCAGATGAGGTAGCTGCGTTTCATTGGTAAGCAAATTCCATTTTGACAGCACCAGTATACTCCGGGTAGTCTTCAAGTCTTCAAAATATCCGAACCAGGAGCAGCGGCGGGATATTTGTATCAGAACGTCAAGAAGATAGTACCAAAGGCTTTTCAATGCCAGGCCGACCTGATGGTCATGGCGCGAACTTACGCGATTGCCGCGAAAGGCTATGAAGAAGGACTCAGGCGGGGCCTGCTCTATGCCGAAAACGATGCCGAGCTGATCTTTATCGAACCCCTCCTCAAAAATCAACAGCTTCGTGATGCCGCGGCTGCATTCAAGGACTCAAGAGTCCTGCTGGTCGCAAACATGATCGAAGGCAGTCTGCCGTCTGTCGGGCGATGCAATCAATCAAATAAAAGAAAGTCCCTTTAAACGCCTCACCGTTTGAGTTTTTCGAGACAGAGCTGTTTGCCGGTTTTCGCCTCCTCGAGATCGGGATCGATTTCCAGCGCCAGCTCAAATTGTTTCAGGCCGAGCGGACAATCTTCTTCCTGCATGAGGATGGAACCATACAGGGCATGTGACTGGGCGTGCTTTGGATATTTCTCCAGGGATGCTTCTAGGATTTTTTTTGCTTTGGAGAAGTGCTGTTTATCAAAAGACTTCCTGGCAAGATTGTAATATCTCGATGCTTTTGCATTGTCTGGGTCAGTTTTTTCGACGACCGGGTGCAGGATTTTCTCAAGCTCGCCCGCATCAATTTCCGCCGATAAATACCTGATGCATCCCTCCACCCGTTTGCCGATATTGATCGTGTTTGAGCCGAACAGATAGCTCAATTTCCCGTCTTGCCCGAAGACTGCCAGTGTGGGATAGACGAAGACGCCGAAACTGCCGTAGATCTCCCTGTTGCCGTCGAGAACCAGGGGGAGCGTCAACCTGTTCCGCCCGGCGAAGTCCAGGAGTTCCTGCCGGTCAATTTCCCCTGACAAGATTCCGATAATGAAAACATTCTTCGTGCGGTACCGGTCATGCAGATCCTGCAGTGCCAGCAGTACTTTCAAGGATTCTTTCTGATCCATTCTGACAAAAGAAGTGACCAGTATGCTGTTTTCAAAGGTGCTCGAACAGAGCTGCGTCCCATCGGTTTGCGGTGCGCAAAACGAAGGACAAGGATCCCCGATATCCAGATTTCGCAGGGCCTTGACTTCGGCGGAGGCGCCCCCGGCTAAAAAGATAATTATAGCGATAATAACCTTTCGCATAACTCGGCTGATTCCCAGGATTGACCCGCTCGATTTCATCGTGTGTGCGTCGGCAAATTGCCGACGGCTCCGCTCCATTCCGGGGCTATCTTTCTGCGTTGACACGTCATTTAGCTCTGTTGTCATAGGCCTTCCGGGCATGGCAGGCGACACAGGAGCCGCCCGTTTTGACACAGGTATCGCTCGGATCGCTGCAAGGTTCGCCACTCTTCGTGTCGGTATATACGGGCTGGTATTTCAATGGCAGCGGCCAGTTGATCTTGCCAAAGGGGACCTCATCCCTGATATGGTTGAAGTGATTGCTGGCGTGCACCTCATGACAGGCCCGGCAGGTCCGGCCTTTTTTCTCCCTGTTCACATGAAGATAGTGAAGATTTCTGTCACCGTCCCGGAAATTGGTCAGCGTTGTCGTCTCCCTGTCCTTCAACAGAGTCGATTCGTGGCAGGAAAAGCAGAGCTTATAATCGTCTGCATTAAAGGTATCGGTGTAAAATTTCTTGGGATAGTCTGATACCAGTATCCGGTAGTAATCGCTGCCATGCGGGCTGTGGCAGCCGGAACAGTTCTTTTCCTTGATCGGTCCGTGATGAAATTTATTCTCCTGCAGCAACTTGTCTATATCCGCAAGCGCGGATCCGTCATAGGCAACGACCTCCTGATTATGGCACTGGAGGCAGAGATCCATTGGTTCAGCCAGCAGATGATTTTCAAAAATGGTGGCATGGGGATCATGGCAGTGCAGGCAGCTCGAATCTGTTTCAAGCGGTCCATGCTTGTAGGCAACACCATTGATATCAACCGGCAGATCGATGCCCTCTTTGGCATGGCATCCCGTGCATAGCGGCTTTACCTGCTCTTTCAGGAGCGTGCTGCCCACTTCGGAGACATGGGGATTATGGCATGCGGTACAATTGTCCACCGCAGGCGCATGTGTTGAATTTCGCTTGTCCGTCATCAGCCCCTCGATCTGATCATGGCACAAGTAACAGAGATCCGGTTCTTTTTCGTTCAACAGAAAGCGCTGATCCGACTCGTGGGCGTTATGGCAGATCAGGCACTCGCCGAGACTGCTGGGGCTATGCATGAATTCGCCATCGTAGGCATCATGGCAGTTATAGCAAAGATCGGGGGTATCGGAGACAAGGTCTTTCGCGCCGGGCTGGTCTGAACGGTGACAACTATCGCACTCCTTTTCAGCATATGGCATATGCTGAAACTTTCCCGGCTTCAACGGTTCGACGGCCGCCCGGGAGTAGTCGCAGTTCCATAAAAAACCAAAGACAAGAACAAGTGCAAACACCGTGCAATGTTTCATCAATCACCTCGCAGTTCCTTTCGAGTACATTAATTCGGGCAAAGCGCCCGCCCCCCAGCTTACCACGTTGTCATACTAACCCATTTGGCATTGAATGTAATCCGCAGAATGTGCTGCCAATGCAGTCGCGCTTTTCCGACACAAATTGATCGTGATGTACTCATTCTGGAGAAAAATTACAAAATATTTTGTTAAAACAAGCACAAAGACCCTGTTACGTCGCCGATACCTGACATTTTACAGCCGTTACAATTAAGGTCCGGGAGAATCATTAACTGAGGAAAAGGATACTGAAAGGATTGTCCTGCAAGCTGATCACGACATACTGATATGTTCCAGTCACAAAGGTTGCAGCAACGGAATATAATAACTCTGGGCCGCTCAGGGATATTCCGTTTTGAGTCGCGGTGACTTTGCTATGGGAATTTTCTGTTTTAGCACTGTGTCTTACTTTTGCGACACCTTGCGACAGAGCCTGACGGTTTATTTATTCTGGCACTATAGGTATGCCTGGCAGCCTTCATAGAAAAGATCAGTTCCACCGCAGAGGCTAATTAATACGACTGGTGAGGAATCCGGAAAGCAGCTGGTCAGATAGACACATTTTGTATATCTTGAAAATAGTACCACGCAGTGGTACTATTTTTGCTATAATAGGTTATGATGGGAAAATACCTGCTCATTCCAGCATACGGTAATTGTTATTGCTTCGGAAATATTCGTTTCAATTTGATTCGGGCATCATGGGTTTTAATTTGCCAATCAACTGTTGTTCGTCGACTATTGCGAACATTATTCCATGCACAGCACCGGAAATTCAAGACCAAACGGACGGGTATAAACTTCGAAAACCTCCGCCATGAGCGCTTGCTACCGGGAGTCGGCCAGAACCGCCTGGCGGCTCAGCGAGTAGCTGACCTTTCGGCCGGCATGAGGTTTCGTTCTTGATTTCTCTGGTTATCTGGGGAGCGCGCAGCTCACTTAAATCAATGAACATGTTGGTTTTTACCGAGTGTCATTTCAGATAAGCTCCTATCCAACTTACTGGCGCAGAACCGGCGTTGAAGCATACCGGTATGATATTACCGGTAATGTACAAAACGATTCAAATGCGGGTTTTCCGGCCTTTGCTGTTAAGTTCTGCGGCAAAGGGACTTTGAACCTCAGCTACCGTTATCCGGATGACACCTGGAAGGATCGGGATTATCGGCAGGCCAGGCAGGCCGGCCTCATGCTGAGAGTTATCAGGGCATTCTGGTAATCGCAGCTTGTTGGATCAGGTATGATAAACGGATTCTGAAATTGCGCTTGTTGCACTGAAAGGTGATGATAAAGCCGGGGGCGCTATTAAAGAGCTCAGCAAACAGTGAGCCTTTACCTGGAGGGTTTTTA
>JAHEMX010000599.1 GCA_024643445.1 Desulfobulbaceae bacterium
CCGGCCGGAAATATCTCTGTTTCATCCTGGGTACATCCATTGGCATGGTGTTGCCTGCCATGATTTTTATCGGTTACAAGACCGGGACGCTGGAGTTTGCTTCCCAGGGAATACTCGCGGACAAGATCGATCCGCCAACGGTAACGATCCTTCTGCTTCTTCTCGTGTTCGGTTTTGCCAAGGCCGCTATCATGCCGTTCCATGCCTGGCTGCCGGCAGCGATGGTGGCGCCGACACCGGTAAGCGCCCTGCTGCATGCGGTGGCCGTTGTAAAAGTGGGTGTTTTTTGCGTTGCCAGGATGATAACCGGTGTATTCGGCACCGACCTTCTGGCTTCGCTTGAGCTGTCAACAATTGTCTGCATCATTGCGGCCTTCACGATACTGACGTCTTCTTTAATCGCCCTTTCCCAGGACGACTTGAAACGAAGACTTGCCTTTTCCACCATCGGTCAGCTTTCCTATATCGTGCTCGGGGTGGCACTGCTCTCCAAAAGCGGCATGGTGGGCGGGCTGCTGCATATCGCCATGCACGCATTCGGCAAGATCACCCTGTTTTTTTGTGCCGGTGCTGTTTTCCTGGCCACGGGCGTCAAAAATATCAGCCAGATGGCAGGCATCGGCAAGCGGATGCCGCTCACCATGTCCGCATTTCTCGTCGGCGCCCTGAGCGTTATCGGTTTGCCTCCCTGTGGCGGCTTCATCAGTAAATGGTACCTGGTAACAGGAACGGTGGAGGCAGGTCAGTTCACCATGCTGGCGGTCCTGCTTGGCAGTTCGCTGCTGAATGCGGCCTATTTCCTGCCCATTGTCTACCGTGCATTTTTCTGCAGCCCCGAAGAGGCCATGTTTGAGGGTCCCATGAAGGAAGCGCCTCTGCAGTGCCTGCTTCCGTTGCTGCTGAGTGCAGCGCTGTCCGTTCTGCTCTTTTTTTATCCCCAGCCGTTTCTGAAACTGGCCCGTCTGGCTGTTCAGGGAATTACCGGAGGATAGGCTATGAAAGATAAACAGGAAAAGATGGTTCTGGCCCATGAACCGGTTCCCGGTTATCGGAAGGCTTTTTACATCGCCCTGGCCGTCGGGGTGACCTACCTGGTCATCGTCTTTGCCCGGGTGTTTTTCTGAGATTAGGGCTTGCCCTGCTGGAGGGGATGATATGAGAAAGGAACTGAGATTGTTCGACAAACCACGTAATGTGAATCGTTTCCTGTTCATATTTTATGTTTGTCTGCTGGCCCTGCTGATCATTGATCCATTCATCCACAAACACCCCGAATTCGGGTGGGAGGCCGTACCGGAGTTCTATGCGGCCTATGGCTTTGTTTCATGTGTGTCGTTGATATTTATCGCCAAAATGCTGCGCTGGTGGGTCAAGCGGGATGAGCATTATTATGACTGACGGTCTCATCTGTTATCGGCCGCACCCGGAATACAGGCATTAATCGTCGGAAGGGAGTGTAATGGATAAGTCTCTGCTGATAAACGGATTTTCTCCTTGTTTGCTTTTTCTTATCGGAGGTCTGCTGATACCCCTGTTCAACGGGAGATCCAAGTCGGGATTCATGCTGATACTGCCGGTTCTCGCTTTTTTCGCCCTTTTCAACACGGCCAACGGCAGCCAATGGGTATTTCAGGTGCTGGACTACGATCTGATCCTCGGCAGGGTCGACGCCTTAAGCCGGGTTTTCGGCTACATCTTCTGCATCATAACGTTTCTGGGTGTTATTTTTGCACTCAACGTCGATGATGACCTCCAGTATTGTGCCGCTTTCGCTTATGCAGGAGGGGCGCTCGGGGTAATTTTTGCCGGGGATCTCATTTCTCTGTATATCTTCTGGGAGATCATGGCCGTTGCCTCCACCTTTCTGATTCTGGCCAGGCGAAGTATGGCATCCCGGGCTGCCGCGCTGCGCTATATACTGGTGCATATCTTTGGCGGCTTATGTCTTCTTGCAGGCATACTGCTTTACGTGCAGCGTACCGGAACAACAGAATTCGGCCTCATGCATCTTGCCGGGATCGATTCCTACCTTATCTTTCTGGGCATCGCCGTCAATGCCGCCATCCCCCCACTTCATCCCTGGTTGACGGACGCCTACCCGGAGGCAACCGTTGCCGGAGCGGTCTTCCTCAGCGCCTTTACCACCAAGAGCGCGGTCTACCTCATGGCCAGAATGTTTGCGGGAACCGAGCTTCTTATCTGGCTGGGGGCGTTGATGACGGCAATTCCGATATTTTATGCGGTGCTGGAGAACGATATCCGCCGGGTGCTGGCATACAGCCTGATCAACCAGGTGGGATTCATGCTGTGCGGTATCGGCATAGGAACGGCCCTGGCAATTAACGGTACGGTATCTCATGCCTTTTGTCATATCCTGTACAAAGCACTTCTATTCATGGCGGCAGGATCTGTGCTGCATGTTACCGGGAAAATACGCTGCACGGATCTGGGCGGGCTCTACAAGACGATGCCCCTCACCTGCCTCTTCTGCGTGGTC
>JAHEMX010000600.1 GCA_024643445.1 Desulfobulbaceae bacterium
CCCCATTTTTTTCAACTCATCAGCGACAGGCTCCTGCAACTGGAAACGATTGAAATTGAAGAACTCAAATCTCTTGGCCAGGCACTTCTTTATTTTTCACCGGAGCTCATCCCTTTTCTTGTACCGATCGTCTTGCATAACCGTTCAAAACAGATACAACAGATAGTCTCGATACTGATCGTGCACCTAAGCCAGCGCGATATCGGGCCCCTTGAAAAAATAGCGGAAAAACATGGCCATGAGATGGGGGACAAACTTCTGGTCATTCTGCATCGCCTGCAAGGGGACCGGGTCAATAAAATCCTTTTCCAGATGTGCAATCATTCCTCTGGTAAAGTGAGCAGAAAAGCAGCCAAAGAGCTGCTTGCCAGGGATCCCAAATACGCCCTGAAGCTGTTCTCGCTCATTGATGACCCGCACAAGGAGATACGGAACGCCCTCCTTGCAGCGATAGCAAATCAACGCTCCAGCGTACTGGAAACCATGCTGCTGAACTATCTGGAAGCAAAACCAACCAAAAAGGATCCAGACCATATCATTGCCTGTTTTAGGGCACTTGGCCGCTGCGGATCAAACACCTCTGTCCCGTTCCTGCGCAGTATCCTTCTCAGCAGGGGATGGATCAGTTTTCTCGGTTTGGGGAAATTGATTTACCGGGAGGGGGCAGCCATTGCCCTGGCTTTGCTCGATACTCCGAAAGCACATGACGTTCTTCTGATAGCTTCGAAGAGCAGGTTTACGGTGATCAGGCGCGCGTATGCCCGAACAAAGGCAATACATGCCTCCTCCGGAGAAAATGCTCATGGCCGATAAGGCGAAATACCGGTCCTATTCCGAATTGGAAGGATTCCTGCACAACTTCTATAGCCTGAGCCAGACAGCGAGAATTCACTTTAAAAAACACACGCTGGTCCTGGAGGGAATCGAAAAATTCTCCGATTCCATCAATAAATGCCTGGAAGATGATTCACTAACCTTCAAAATCGCGAATGACCAGTTGTATGTTAACGATGAAAAACTCTCATACAACAGAACCACAAAGAATCTTTTCAACAACATTATCCATTATTTTGATTCTCGTGATCTGGATGGCATGCGTTTGCTCGAGAGTGTCAAATATGCTTCCGCCGACGAGATCCTGACTTTCATGCGACTGCTGGACATCTCCGGGCAGCAGCCTGAACCGCTTGCCTGGCTCAAAAACAGCTTTGCAAAAGAAAATCTTGAGTGGATTCAGCTGATCGAGAAAACGGAACGCCCCCAGGATCTTGAATCCTATAAAACCAAGGCCGAACGGAGGGAAAGGGCCAGGCGGGACTACACGTATGCCAAGGCATCCCTCGAAGACGTAGCCCAAAAAATCAAAGAGGGAAAAAAGGACGTCGGTGTCCGAAAAACTGTCAGGGTGGTCCAGGATACGGTGACGAATCTCATCCAGGATGACGAAGTATATTTAGCAATCAGCACCCTCCGCGTATTTGACGACTACGCCTACACCCATTCGGTGAACGTAGCCATGCTCTCCATGTGCATTGGCAGGCGCATCAACCTTTCACGCCGTAATCTGGTAAATCTCGGCATGGCAGCCCTGTTTCATGACCTTGGGAAAATTGAAATTCCCAATGCCGTTCTGTACAAAAAGGAGAAGCTCGATGACAAAGAGTTGAAAATGATCCAGGCGCATTCACTGAACAGCTCCAGGCTGATGTTAAAACTCAAGGCCTCTCCCGACAGCAAGGCAAGGCTATTGGTGCCGATGTTTGAGCATCACCTGAAATACGACCTGTCCGGCTATCCCCATGCCAACTGGAAAAGACCATTAACCCTTTTTGGCAAGATTATCTCTATTGCTGATAAATACGATACCTTGACATCATCTCGGGTCTACCGGAAATACCTGCTCAGCCCGGACCGCGCCTTGGCTTATATGTTCGATCGGGCAGGCAGGGATTATGATCCTGTCCTCCTCAAGGTTTTCATCAATATTATGGGGATATACCCGGTCGGCACCCTGATGATGCTTGACAACGGCGAATTGGCCCTGGTTGTCAGTTCGCCCAGCAGGGATTTCTCCAAGAGACCGTTAGTCTGCGTCTTGGAAAAAGATGGTGAAGGCGGCTATAGGAAAAAGGAAATAATTAACCTGGGTGAACGCGACTCAAAAACAGACAGGTATGTCAGGGATATTGTCGAGACCTATCATCCAGCAGATTTCGGAATCCAGCCTGTTCAGCATATCTTTTCAAGTAATTGATTGAAGGAGAACGTTCTCCCTTGGTTTGATTCACCACCAAGACACGCTAGGTTCCACCTCCCCCGGTAAGGATGGAGAGCTGCAGGAAAGACTCGGTAACCGTATCCTTCATCAGCCTGATATTCTGCTTGATTGATTCCTCATACAGATTCCTGTCTATTCCCCACCTTTCCCTGAAATGATAGAGTGCCGCGGCAGAAACTCCATTCAGTTCATTTTTCATTCTTTTACGCGCCACC
>JAHEMX010000601.1 GCA_024643445.1 Desulfobulbaceae bacterium
CGAGAGTTTGGTCTTATTGTACGTCAGGCGTTTTCTCGATCTTTGCGTAAAATACGCAATAACCTGTTCTATTGCCGCCGAAACACGGCGCGACGGACCCTGCTTCGACTGCAAGCGTCTCCCCGAATACTGTTGACAATATTGTTGGCAGTGCTAATCTGCCACGTGGTCTGCGCGTAACAGCAGATAAGGGGAAATGATGGAATTTTGCAGAGGACGGGCAACAGATGAGCAGAGAATCTCATGCACCGACCAGCGTCCAGACGATAACCCGTACGCTGGAAGTCGACATCGTACTCGGACGCCTCTATCCGCGAGAAAGACTGGTGGAAGAGCAACTGGCCAACCGGTTTGAAACATCGCGCCATGTGGTCCGCCAGGCACTATTAGAGCTCGAGATTGCCGGCCTGGTGGTGCGGGAAGCGAACAAGGGCGCAACCGTCTGCGAATACAGTGCCGAAGAGGTGAACCAGCTCTACCAGATGCGGGGAATTGTCGAGTGGCAGGCGGCCATGCTGATACCATTGCCGATTGATCCGGCATACCATGCCCGGCTGGAAACAATTTGTGATGAACATGCTGCTGCTATCAGTGCTTCGGATATGATCCGGGTGGTAGCCGCAAACAAGGAATTCCACCAGGTCGCCTATCGCCTGTGCGGCAATCATTTCCTGGCAGACGTCATTGACGAGATGGCCAAGAAGTCAAATCTGGTCAGATTCACCTCCAGTACGGACCTGGTCAGGCTCAAACAGGCCCGTGATGAACATTACCAGATACTTGCCGCGTTGAAACAAAACGATAATGTTGCACTGGCTGAAATCAGCGTGAAACATCTGCAGCCTTCGCGCCTGATGTACCTCGAGAAACGGGGACATCTCGCCTGACCTGACAGATGATAAAGACGCCTTCGGGAAGAAAAAACAGGATCAATATCCCGGCTTTCACGCGGTGGAAAGAGTCTATGGGGTATCAATCCTGAAAAGCGGTTGCCAGGAAGCCATCTTTTCCTTTCAAGGATCAATTTTACCATCCGGAGCATCCCGCCGGTAAACGGGTCGTTCTGGATAGCGGAGTGATTTTATGCAGGTTTTTCCCTATGAAGCGCTGAAAGCGTTCACCACGTCTGTTTTTCTGGCCATGAATTGTTCCGAGGCGGATGCCCGGAAAGGGGCCGACGTCCTGCTGGCGGCCGACCTGAGGGGGATCGACTCACACGGCGTGGCGCGCTTGAGTTCCTATGTCAGGCTCTGGGATAACGGCCGTATCAACACCCAGCCAAAGATACGCGTGGTCCATGAGACGCCAAGCACAGCCGTGATCGATGGGGATTCAGGGCTTGGCCTGGTGGTGGCTCCGGTAGCCATGGCCTGCGCCATAAAAAAGGCCGAGCAGGTTGGAACCGGCTGGGTGGCCGTGAAAAACTCGAATCATTACGGCATTGCCGGCTATCATGCCATGCAGGCCCTGGATCACGACATGATCGGCATGTCCATGACCAATGCCAGTCCTCTGGTGGCACCAACCTTTTCCCGGGAACGGATGCTTGGCACCAACCCGATCGCCGTGGCCTTTCCCGCCGGGGAAGAGCCCCCTTTCGTCGCTGATTTTGCGACAACGACCGCGGCCTACGGGAAACTGGAGATTCTCCAGCGCCAGGAGGCTGACGTCCCCCCCGGCTGGGTCCAGGACCCGGAGGGCAACCCGAGTACCGATTGTCATGCCGTCACCAAAGGCGGCGGTCTGCTGCCGCTGGGCAGTGACCGTGAGCACGGCAGCCACAAGGGCTATTGCCTCGGCGCCATGGTTGATATTTTCTCCGCCGTACTGTCCGGAGCCAATTACGGCCCCTGGGTACCGCCCTATGTGGCCTTCCTCGAAAAGAAGCAGGATTTGGTGGGTGCCGGTATCGGCCATTTTTTCGGCGCCCTGCGGGTTGATGCCTTTCGCCCGGCCGATGAATTCAAAAGCCATATGGATGCCTGGATCCGTCGCTTCAGAGAGGCTGAGCCGGTTGCTGCCGACAACAAGGTCCTGGTCCCCGGTGATCCGGAGCGGGAATGCGAGAGGATTCGGCTGACAGAAGGTATCCCGCTGCTTGACCCGGTGGTCAAAGATCTGTCGTTACTGGCGGAGAAATTTACCCTTTCTTTTTAGCGGCCCCACCCCGCACGGTGCTTCAGCCCTGGACAGCGCTCTTTAATTTTCTGACCGCAGATTCCGGGGCAGTAAGAATCGGGATGTCAGTCACCTCTTTGCACAGTTCCGAGGCTGTTGACATGGAAAAGTGGGCGAGCATTATCGCGTCGTAGCCCTGCAGAGAAGCGGCAGCCTCGGCAACGAGTCGATCGTGAAACGATTTAGTGCCATTTGCTGCGGCCTCCCTGGCGCCCTTGATGAAGGTGGTTTTCAGTGAGGATCCCGGCGGGGCTGACTGGAAGAATTCCTTCTCCATAATCTCAATCGAAGGGATGAATGTTGCCA
>JAHEMX010000108.1 GCA_024643445.1 Desulfobulbaceae bacterium
TCTGTTGATTATGCTTTCGTGCATCTATCTTTTCCATGCACGTTATTATACGAGAATTGAAACAATAAGAGTATAAATGTTTTTACTATTTAATCGCCGAAGAAATAAATAAAGTTTTTACGTATACAAGCTGTGAAGTTCAAGTTTCAAGTGAATTGAGCGATTTGCTGACAAGAAAGCAGAGATTCAAAGGAAACACCTTCCGTGAGGTAAGAGCCAACACAAATTACCTTCTTCATCCCTGAAAAAGCATCATGATGAAAAGCTTCATACGGGAACGAGAATTTTGCTATCAAGATGTAGTTCTCATTAATGGAGGTATAGCGAATCATTCAACGGTACGTTTCAAGAAGACCAGCGTAACGGAGGGATCTTTCATGGACTAAAAGATGCCCAGATATTAATTGCATAGTGGTGACAATACTAATGCTAGCAGTCGAATTGGTGCTTTACGCTACCGGGCACTCACACTGCCTGAGGCGCAGGTGATTTTTTGCCCAGAGACAAATAATGCTTCAATCAATAGTGAGTTTCTAATAGTATTAGAGGAGAGTACCGGCTGGGTGGAGCCGGCCAAGGAAGAGAGACATGAAAAGTGCGCGTCCGGATCCACAATCAGTTGAATCCGATAATCAGATAAGTGAGATCGAGTGTAAACCGGCCGAGGCGGCAGAGGTTGAGCTGCATGCCGTCACCCGCGATCATCTGGTCAATCAGCTGAATTTTATCAATTTCCAGGACGGCACTGTCCTCGTCAACTTCAAACACCCGAAGTTCGATCGGATTATATCGCTGTGTGCAAAACCGCAGCCATGCGTGGCAGATACCCTTGACTGCGTTTGGATCTCACCCGAAGCCACGCGCGATAAAATCAGAACATACAAATTTCAGGATCTGCATGTACCTGACGGTCATAAACTGATCTGGGTCGTTACGGACAATGCCCGGGTGACCGATACCGGGATTCAGCTCCGCCTGCCGGAGTCCTGTCTCGAGTTTCGGACCAGGGAGAGACTGCGCCACTATTGCACCGGTATACCCGTCCAACTTATCCAGAACAGTGTAGTTTTTACCGGCAGCCTCATCGATTTTACCGCTGAATCGTTTCGAGTCAAGGTTAACGCTGTTCCGCCCCAGACATTTCAGTGGTTTAACTCGAAATCGGCTATTACCGTTGTCTTTTCCAATGGCGATGAAACGCTGTTTGCCGGAGAATGCCGGATTATCAGGGAGACACTGGGACAGAAGACCCGGACCGTTGTCCTGAAATCTCTGACGCAGTCCACCCACCGGTTCAGTCCGAAACAGTACCGGAGTTCAAGATATCAGCTCGTTCCGTCACCCACGGTCAGCTTTCAACACCCGTTGACCCGGAAAATGGCCTTCCTGAACGTTGTCGATCTTTCCGGTTCCGGGCTATCGGTGGAGGAAAATGAAGATATGCCGATGCTGCTGCCCGGGATGATGATACCAGAAATGGAGTTGATCTTTGCCAGCGCATTCAGCATTCGCTGCCGGAGCCAGGTGATAAGCAAAAGGATCATCCAAAAAGACACGGAAGAATCCGGGATCGTCTGCGGGCTGGTATTTCTCGACATGGACTCTGGAGACCATTCAAGGCTGCTTGCCGTGCTAAACCAGGCAAAGGACAGAAATTCCTATATATCAAACCGGATCGATCCGGATACGTTGTGGGATTTCTTTTTCAAATCCGGGTTTATCTACCCGAAAAAATATGCATTCGTTCAAAACAACAAGGGAAAAATAAAAGCGGTTTATGAGAAGCTCTACACGCAGAGTCCAAGTATCGCCAGACATTTCGTCTATCAGGACAAAGGACACATTCTGGGGCATATGTCCATGGTCCGGTTTTTCGGAAATTCATGGATGATCCAACACCATGCCGCCGATAAATCTGCCAACAATAAGGCTGGCCTAAAGGTGCTGAGCCAGATCCATCACTATTTAAACGACACCTATAAGATATATTCCGCCCATCTCGATCTGGTGTTCTGCTACTTCAGACCGGAAAACAAATTTCCTCTCAAAGTTTTCGGTGGCGCTGCCCAGTATATGAAAAACCTGAAAGGCTGTTCCAGCGACAACAATGCCTACTTTCATTGCCAAAAGATTTTCAACTATGAAAGGGAACTGCCCGAAAACTGGAACCGGGTCAAGAAAAACTGGAAACTGGTGAACACAAGCACAGAAGACCTCCTGGAGCTAGAGACCTTCTATGAGCATGTTTCGGGCGGGCTCATGCTCAATGCCCTGGGTCTGGAGGCGGACATGCTGGATCATGATGACGTCTCTAACGAGTTCCAGAGCCTGGGCTTTAAGCGGGAACGATATCTCTATTCAATAAAGAAAGACGGCAAACTAAAGGGCGTGGCAGTGGTCAATATTTCTGATGTCGGTTTGAATCTCTCGGATCTGACCAACTGCATCAATTTTATCGTCGTAGACCCGGACGGTTTTCCCAAGGAGATCTTTTTCCTGGTCCTTTCCACGCTTTCGATAAAATACGAAGAACATACAGAGATGCCGGTACTCCTGTATCCGCTTTCCTATGCCGATTCAGAGGGAATCCATTATGATAAGCAGTACACACTGTGGGGGTTGAACCTGCAGTGCTTTGATGAGTATCTGAAATTTGTGAGCCCGTTGCTGAGAAGATATTGACCCTCCGCCCGGATAAGAACCGTTATGCGGGCTTTTTTCCCCGACAACAGATAACAGGCGAATAGGTAAATCGTCTGGGGTTTGCAAAGCTTTCCAGAAATTCTTTTCGGAACGAATCATAATCACCGCCGTACTCGGCGAAATCGTAGCCTGAATTTTTTGCTGCAACTTCAATTTTTTTTGTCCAGTTAAATGCATCGATTTCTCTTAATTCACCGTATATGAGATGATGCGGGAATACCTCGACCGCTATTTCCTGATATCCACGATCGTAGAGGTAGGTGTATAGCTTGCGGCCGACTAAGGGATCGAAATCGGCATTGTCCGCTAATGTGGAGATGGTTCCCAGCAGGGCGCTTTCAAGTCTTTTGGGAATACCGTAATGGGTCATGCAATTGTAGTCGAGATCGATCAGGCAGATGATGCCTCCGGGCTGCAAAACGCTGTCGATTGTCTGTAAGATGTCGCCACATCTGGAACGCTGGTACTCCAGCACAAATCGAACCCAGACAAAGTCAAATAGACCCAGATCCGAAATCGGCTCGCGCAAGTCCCTGCAGACGTATTCGATACCTTCATTGCTGTAGTTGGCTTGTGCAAATGCTATACGCTTTTTTTCGATGTCAACACCCACGGTTTTGCCGTCGGGCTGCGCCAATCGGTGCAGGCAGTGTGTTGTCTTACCGGACCCAAACCCGAGATCGGCGATACGCATGCCAGGGGTTAGACCGGCCCAAAGAGCCTGTCTTTCGATCACTTTCGTGTCGGTCTTTATATCCAGTCGGAGGGTTTCCTCATCATTTTCCATTATATTTACGAATTTATCCATGTATTTTCAGCTCGTCTCTCGTGGTGAGATCTTGACTCGACTCAGTTCCTCTTTTACGACTTGGCCGATTTTATCCAGCAGATAAGGTTTTCTGATGTAGGCACCAGCACCTATTCTCTGCGTTTCCTTTACAAGTTCTGTCTCGGAAAATCCACTGGCGATAACCGCCTTCTGGCCGGGATTACGATCGATTATCCGTTTGTATGTCTCATAACCGTTAAGACCCGGATCCATGATCATATCCAATACCAGCAGATCAACCTTCCGGGTTTTCAGATATTCGACTGCCGCTTCGCCGGAAGGGACACTCGAAACCGAATAGCCGAGTAAATCCAGAATGTTTGTAGCGATTTCCCGCTGATCTTCTGCATCATCAATGATCAGAATCGATTCTCCGCTGCCTTGTATTTCTTCGATCGATAAGTGGGTGCTGTCTTTTGCAATCATCCCGCGGCTGACCGGGAAATAGAGCGTGAATGTAGTGCCCTTGCCCACGGTGCTCTGGACATCGATATAACCGTCATGGTCCTTGACCGTTCCCCAGACAACCGCCATGCCGAGTCCGGTACCGCTGCGACCCATGACTTTTTTGGTGTAGAAGGGTTCGAATATTCTTTCAATGTCATCCTGAGCTATGCCGATGCCGTTATCAGAGATGATCAGAACCACATAATCGCCTTTGGCGACTTCATCAAACCCCTTAAACGACTTGTCGATATATTGGTTCAGGGTTGTAATGTTTACGGTTCCCCCGTCGGGCATTGCCTCTGTTGCATTGACAATCAGGTTCATCACCGTTTTGGAAAGATGCACAGGTGATCCGAACATATTCAACAAATTTCTTTTGAATCGTGTAGTTACGCCGACTGCGGGAAAGTTTCGTTTCAGATTTTCAAATTCAGGACTTTTTAGATATTCGGAAATGATCTTGTTTAAATTGACCACACTTTTGGTTACCACACCTCTTCTGGCCAGGGTAAGCATATCCTGAACGATGGCAGCCGCCTTTTCACCAGATTTCTGCATTGTCTGCACCGGTTTTCTCAGAGGACTGTTATCCGGAAGCCCCATCAGGATCAACTCGGGATAACTGACGATTCCGGAAAGAATGTTGTTCAAATCGTGTGCAACCCCCCCTGCCAGCGTCCCGACGGCTTCCATCTTTTGAGCTCTCTGGAGCCGGGATTCGAGTTGTTTCTTTTGCTCCTCTGCCTGTCTCAATTCCGTAATGTCGTTTCCGATGCAAAGAATTTCCCGAAGTGTTTCATCGATGCCGAAGATAGGTTTATAGGTCCAGGTAACCCATACGGTCTCTCCGTCGCGAAGCAGGTACCTGTCTTCACTGACCATCCGTCTTTCCGGGTGTTGTTGAAGCGATGCCGCGAGTTGGACCACGCTCTTTTTTGCGGCCTGGGTATCGGGCAATAACGTTCCAACCAAACTTTTCCCGATGATTTCATGTTCTTCATAGCCGAACAATCGCTGCGCAAATTCGTTGAAGAAGATGATATTTCCAGCGATATCCCTGCGCAGGATAATGCTGTTGGCGTTTTCAACGAGATCACGATACTTTTTTTCACTTTCCTGGAGTTTTTGAAACGATAGCGCATTGCTGATACCGACGCCGGTATGGGAGGCTACACCCATAAGAAGACTCATGTCGCTCTGGTTTGCGGAGCGTCTCGATTTCACCTTGTCGACCGCCAGAATGCCCAGTGATTCATTCTCGAAGACAATCGGAACGCAGATAAGAGACCGCACACCCATCTGGTGTGCGAAGTACAGGCTCTTCTCGGACAGTGTATCTTCGATTTCGGAGATGTCGTTGACCAATATGGGTTGCTTTTCGTTGAACGCGACGACAAAAGTGCCTTTCGATTCAGGCCTGTCAAGATTGAATTCGGTGCGGTTCAACAGATCTTTCTGCTCATCACTGTACCCATAACCGGCGATGAAGTTCAGGTGTTTATTTTGCTCGTCCGCAAGTAAAATCATGCCGCGATCAAAATCCAACCGCTTCTGAATGATCGTTATCACCTGGTTGAGAAGTCCGTTGATATCCAAGATGGCGGAAGTTGCCTGCCCAATCTCCTGTATCAGGACCGCGTTGTTGTAGCGGCTGTTCATTTCTTCAAACAGTTCTTCGGCAGCATTTCCCTGGGCCTCGATGATCTTGATAAATTCTTTTTTCTCGACCTGCTGGGTAAATAAGATCGACACGATGTTGATGAATATCCCGGTAAAGAGACCGTACAGCCACATCTCAAGCGGAAGCGTCTGGTAAAGCCAGGCCAGGGTCAAGATGCTGAAAAAAAGAAGACTGTATCGGGCCCACTTCCATATGATGGAAGGTGTTCTCTCCCAATTGATAATATAACGGCAGGCGCTATCGCCCTTGTGGAAACAGGAGGGGTGTTCGATTCTTGCATAGCCTTTAGTAAAAAGCCGTGCCAGTGATTCAAAAGAACCGAGTCGATTTTCGCATTGATATTTTTTTTCATTCACCCCCGGTTTGGGAGTGGCTATGATTTCGACAGCGGAGTAGCCCGATTTCTTTGTTTTTACGACGGCTCCCCGGCTCAGCATGGTGTAGAGTTTTCCCATGAGCATATAAATGGCCATCGGATTTAACAGCCCGAGCATATATTGTCTTACGGGACCGAGTCCCTTGGAGGAGGCAAGATAACGCCCCACGTCACGGGAAATATTCTGATTTCCAGTTTCCGTGATAAGCGCTTCTTGAAAACTGTCGACCTGGCGCTGGGTGAACCAGTGCCCGGGGTCTTCCACCTCCTGGTGCGTTATGCCGGAGGATTTCAAGATTTTTATGATATCCACGCCCTGATAAAATTTTTCCAGATACTCGAGGTAATTCTTGGTAATTCGACTGCTGTAAAGGGGTGTGTAGTCATTCATAAGATCTTCCTATCATTCTCTTGTAAATCCCACCGGGTAGATATAGGGTACATACCATACTTTTAAAAGTATTTGGATTCGGTCCGGGTAAAATATTTTCATCCTGACTGGTGGATTGTGCGTAAAAAGTGGTCTGTCCCCGATTAGCACGATTAACAGGATTTCTTTTGACAATTTTTTAGCCTCTAACAGGTCCTGCTATGCGAAACAAGAAAACGACAATTACCGCGCTGGTGGCAGTGTTGCTTACCATTGGAATGCTATGGTTTACCAATCGTCCGGTTACGCCCCAACAGGTCACCTGGGATGATATTCTTGCTGAAGGGGATAGTGGCGGCTACCGAATCATTCAGACCGATGAGCTTGCAAGGCTATACCAAAAAGATGCCGGTGACCTGTTTCTGGTGGATACTCGACAGGAGTGGGAGTTCAGGACAGGTCATCTCAAAGGAGCTGTAAATTTTCCCATGGAGCCAGCCGCATGGGCAAGATGGCGCAAGGCACCGGCACTTGAAAACTTCCTTGGACCAGATAAGAATCGAACCATCGTCTTCTACTGAGCAGGCCTCACGTGAGTCCGTAGTGATGCAGCAGCCCGGGTGGCTGTTAAACTTGGTTACAAAAACATCTATCGTGACCCATACGGCTTTCCCGAATGGCAAGAAAGAGGATTGCCTGTTGCCAGTTCTCCGGCCGGACTGACACAATCTCCTGAAGCGCCTCAAGCACCGGGACCGCTCTACGGTTGGGCAATGATCTGGACGCTCCTTGGTATTTTTGCAGGAGGTATGGCCTTGAATCTTACTCCCTGTGTCTATCCACTGATACCCATAACTGTTTCTTATTTTGGTGGCCAGGCGACACGCGATGGCAAGGGGCGCGGAAGGCTTCTGGTACATGGGCTCTGCTATATGCTGGGCCTCGCCGTTACCAATTCGGTGCTTGGCGTTGTCGCTTCGCTGACAGGCGGTCTGATGGGAGCGATGCTCCAGAGTACGATCGTTCTTATTGTCGTTGCCGCCGTTCTTCTCTTTTTCGCAACGAGTCTTTTCGGCATGTGGGAGATGCGTCTTCCCGGCAGTCTCACGCAAGCTGCAGCAAAATCATATACCGGCTATTTCGGAACCCTGTTCATGGGGGCAACCCTTGGGGTGGTAGCCGCCCCATGTATCGGCCCCTTTGTCCTCGGCCTGCTTGCCTGGGTTGCAAGTATGGGAAGTCCATGGATAGGCTTTATCGTCTTTTTCACCTTGAGTCTGGGGCTTGGTCTGCCGCTCTTCTTCCTGGCCATGTTTTCAGGACAGTTGAAAAAACTTCCCCGATCCGGTGCTTGGATGATCTGGGTAAGAAAGCTTATGGGATGGGTCCTGGTTGGCATGGCCGCTCATTTCATTCGATCGATTCTGCCGGGAGACGGGGGTACCGTTTTGCTTGCTCTCGTTGCGATGGCTGCCGGTCTGCACCTTGGCTGGATTGATAAAAGTCAGGCCGGCTTCCGGGCTTTTCCGCTGCTCAAAGGTGGCACTGGCATAGCAGGGCTGGTTTTCGCCACTTTTCTTCTTTTTTCCGTGGCCATGCGAGGCCCGGGCGTTTCCTGGAAACCATATGCCGAAGAGACCTTGAAAGAAGCGCAAAATCTTAAAAAGCCGGTCATCATAGATTTCTATGCCACATGGTGTACTCCATGTCGCGAGCTGGACGAGGTGACGTTTCATCAGCCTGACGTTGTTCAGTTGGCGGCAAAGGACTTTGTCATGGTCAAAGTCGATGTCACCAGGGGAGGCAATCCTTACTTTGAAGAGCTGTTGAGAAAATACGACGTAAAGGGGGTGCCGACCATTGTTTTTCTCGACGCTGATGGAACGGAGCGTGGTGACCTCCGTCTCGTGGACTTCCTGCCGGCTAATAAGTTTATTAATCGCATGCAGGACATCAATACGTCAAAGAAATAAGGAGTTTCCCCACCGGCCATATTGGTAGAGAATGGAACAACCCTGGTACCGGTTCCCGCCACCCTCACCATTTGCACCGTCAGCAGTAAACAGGTTATTCCCTTTTGGCGGGGGCTCTTTTCTTTTTATCGTGATAGCTAAAAAAAGCGCGGCGTTTCAATACCAGCTGAAACGCCGCGCTTATCGGTCGCTCATCTTTGCCATGAGCGTGCAGATCATTCGTCAATTCGCTCCGGAAGCTCCCGAAGAGGCTTTTACTGCGGCGATCATGCGAGGTCGAACCGGTCAAGGTTCATCACCTTGTTCCAGGCCGCCACGAAGTCATGAACAAACTGCTCCTGGGCGTCTGCGCTTGCGTAGACTTCAGCCAGGGCACGGAGTTCTGAATGTGAACCAAAGATCAGATCGACACGGGTGCCGCGCCACTTCGGTTCACCGGTTACGCGGTCGCTGCCTGCAAACAACTCTTTGTTTTCAGTAACCGCTTTCCAGGCAATACCCATATCGAGCAGGTTTACGAAGAAGTCGTTGGTCAGCGCATCCTGGCGCTTGGTGAAGACCCCGTTGCCGGAATGATCGAAGTTGGTATTCAGGACACGCATACCGCCAAAAAGAACGGTCATCTCAGGCGGGGTCAGTGTCAGCAATTGCGCACGATCCACCAGCATCTCCTCAGCTGATACGGTGTATCTGGTTTTCTGGTAATTGCGGAAACCATCCGC
>JAHEMX010000109.1 GCA_024643445.1 Desulfobulbaceae bacterium
AACCACCCGTGCTTTGCTGATGGTGCTGGTTATAAAATAATCGCTGACGGTGCCAGCTACCGATCCTATCTTGTAGTTTTTGTTAAGAATAGAGCCTATGCCGCCGCTGAATCGTTGCTGCTCTTCCAGGCGAACGAGCATGATCTGACCGGATCGCAGGTAGGGCACGGTAAAATCGACAAGATAGGAACGCTCCTGGGTGATGGTCATGCCCGACATGATGATGTCTGTTTTCCGCTGGTTGAGGTAATCGATCTGCTTTTCCCACGGAACCTCGACAAAGACGACCCGTTTATTGAGATAATCACCAAGTTTGAAGGCCAGTGCAGCTTCAAGACCCGTGATCTTGCTGTTTTTTTTATAAATAAGAGGGGGAGCGTTGGCGCTTACGCCAACCCGGAGAATGTCCGTATCGCCTGCCGCGGATGGGCTGGACGCATCATGGGCAACGGGAGTGCAGCCTGCGGTGAGCAAAAGAAGTGAGATGATGATAAAGGGAGTACCTAATCTGAGAGAGCCATCCATAAGCCTACTCCGCATCCTTTTTGAACTGTTTTCGCCTTTGCCGCCAGGTGTTTTGACCGGATACGGTATCGGTAAATTTCTTTATAGCCGCAAAATACAGACGGCCGGCTACCTCAATAAGTGAATTGTGATCTGCACCGGGTATGATTTGAAACTGCTTGATCCTCGCACCGCATTCGGCCTGGAGCCTTTCAGCCTCGGCCAGCGGGATCACCTGATCCCGCTGGCCGTGCAAAATCAGGGTGGGCAGCGTTATCTCCCTTATTTTCACAATATTATTAAAACAGTCTTCTTCAGTTATATCAGCACCTGTCAGGTTGTAGCCAAGCCTTTTTGCAAGTGGCAGTGTGTCTGCAAATCCGCTGTCGATAATCAGTCCTTTGACCTGCTCCGGACAACGATGGACGAGATCGATGGCGCTAGCTGAACCAATTGATCTCCCCATGATGAAAACGGGCCCGTTGAGTGCGAGATCACGGCAGTGGCTGCTGATGAATTCGAGGATCTTGATGTTATCCTCAAAAAGCGCGGTAACACTTGGCTCGCCGGTACTCCAGCCATAGCCTCTGTAGGTAGCGATAAGGATGTTTATTCCGGCCTGGTTGTAGGCCTGGCCAATATCGTCGTAATCAGCAACTGTTTCTCCGTTACCGTGAAAAAAAATGATCAGCGGGCCATCTGAACTACCTGCATGGAGCCTGCAGCCAAGCGAAACATCAGTGCCGGAAACGATTATTTCAAGATCGCTGCTTGAAAGCGGGGCTGAAGTTCGTTTCAATTTTACCGGGGAGAAGATGGAGGCAAGTATCTCGGGCCTGTCAAGTTTGGAGGCTGCTGTCGGGGGCTTTGTCATCGGGTAATCTCGTCACACCTCAGGTAGCACTGCATGTCGATGCATAAATGGATCGCTTATCAAATAATTACGAGATCATATTATAAATGAATTGTCTCAAATTCAAGGGTAAAGCAAGGGGAGGCCACAAGCTTTTGCCGGAGTCGCTGCCCTCTTACGTTTTTAAGGTAAGGGGGCCCGGCAGAACCTGACGGCAAAGAGTGCATAAAAAAACTCCCCGACAATCTGGTATCGGGGAGTTTTCTATGGATGGGGTGAGTGAGGGGATTTGAACCCCCGACCTTCTGGGCCACAACCAGATACTCTAACCAACTGAGCTACACTCACCGTGTTGATACTTCTGTTTGGAGTCGCATCTTATAATAGCAACAGATGACTTTTTCAAGAACAAAAATCAGACTTCCTTGCTGCAATGTTTGCATATCCGCGCCGTGTTCTTGATGATCTCCATGCAGAACGGACACTCTTTTTTGAAATTACTCTTAAGAACCTGAGCCAGTGCCATGTTGCAATCGGATTCAAGGGCGGGGTCCCGGAAGGTATGGTTCCTGATGGGGTCGATACAGGCGAGATCATTGAGCCCGGTAAGCAGTGATACCGCTTTTTTCCTGCCGTCGATTGCTGCCCCTTCATCAAGTATAAGGTGCAGAACAGGTTTCAGCTTGCCGTTTTCAACACAGCTGGCAAGTTCACCAAGTGCACGTTTCTCTTCCTGGTAGCGAATGTTTTGCGTCCGGACCGCTTCGGGGTCCACGATGCTTCCTTTAAATGCGTCCGGTGTTGCCACCATCATCACGTTCGACTCGTCGCTGTTCGGCAGTCGCATATAGCGGTATGATGACCGGTGCCCGTATTTCTGCTCTATCTGCTGCCACCCTCGTATAAAGAGGGGACAATCATCGTTCAGACAGATATAGAGAATTTCCGATCCCCAGCCGAGCCCATCCCCGATATGCATCGGCGGAGCCTCGCAGCAGGAAAGCTCGGTTTTGCAATGGGGGCAGGACGGAATATTTTCGAAATAAGGTTGATAATCAGTGATCATAATGTTCCTTTACAGGTGAATAGCAGCAGGCCGCAGATAGAGCGATGCGGTGCAGTTTCAAGCTAGAAGCCTTTGAAGCCGATATCGCTGAGAACGGCATCAACAGCCTGGGCCTGGCTCATCTTGGTCTTGAGAAATGGAGCCGGCATGATCTTCTTGTTTTTCTCTATTATCGCACACAATTTGTCGATCTGCCGTTCTTCCGCCAGATGATAAATCAGCTCCAGGTTCCTGATAAAACTACTGATAATTTTTTTTCCTTCGCCACTGGCAGCAATTATCTCGGCGTACGTCCGCGGGTTCTGGTTGTGGATGCGGGCCATGGCCAGAACTCCATAGAGCGAGGTAAGGGTTGAGTGGCTGTCCAGATCTTCAGAGGCGATGGCATGCTGGTCAAGGGTCATGGCAAGCGCCACGGAGATGGTAGTCGGCAGTTTCTGGCTGACTCCCATCAAAAGGTCATGTTTACCGGCTGAGTCAAGATATATCTCGGCTCCGTATTTGTAAAGGAACGACTCGAATTCTGAACAGAGGCTGCCGCTTCGATTGGTACGAACGACCGAGACATTTTTGTCTTTCATGGTCAGCGCCTGGGGGCCCCATAAGTTGTGGACGAGCATCACCTCGACACCGCCGGAAGTCACCTTAAGGGCGGTACCCAGCGGATCTTCAGATTCGCCGGCCAGCAGGATAAGGGCCTGACCGTCCTGCAGCAGGTGGCCATAGTTGCTTACCGTTTGAGTGGTTGCCGATATCGGAACGCAGATGATAACCACATCGACCTGCTCGATCATCTGTTCGGGGCGCAGGCTCGATGAACGTCCGGTAATGATGGTCTGGTACCCCTCGTTTCCCAGTTTTTCAGCAAACCAGCGGCTCATCTCACCAGATCCGATAAATCCGAACGACTGAATTTTTTTAACCCGCATGTCGACGCGGGGAAACGAGCCAAGGATCTTCAGGCAGTTTTTTTCCTGAATAACGCGTGTTTCGATTTGATGCAGTGCCTGGGAGAGCAGGTCATTGTCACGGTGGCCTTCAACCTCGAGGTAAATTTGAAGTTTCTGCGTTTTTATGTCATTTTCAGAGCGCAGATCGAGAATATTTATGCCCCTGCGGGTAAACTCATTGAGCGTGTCGACGAGCAGGCCAACCCGGTCCGGCAGCGGTTGGGTGATAAGAGAAGTGGCATCGTAGCCTGTCTGAGGATGCGGCTTTCTGCCGATAACAGCGAACCTGGTTCGATTGTATGGCGCAAGTTCCCGTTCAATCAGAACCAGGCCGAAATCATTGATAATGTCTTCAGTTTCTATGAGAACATGATTTTTTGACTGTGCTTTTTTATAGGCTGCTATGGCGGCGGTGAGATCAGGCACGGAAACAAGCGTTGCCTGCGGCATGTTTTTTGCGATGTACTCTTCGCATTGTCTGAAAACGGTACTCCTGCCAATGATTGTCTCGACCTCGCTTAACTTCTGGGTGGTGGACCAACCACCGAGTGAAAGATGAATCGGCAGTACGATGTTATCTGTCCAGTAGCCTTGATCGAAATCCTCCATCAGGCGGAAATACTCCTTTACCTCTCCCTCCCGCGTGTTATAGACAGGGATTATTGCACGTTGCGCTCGCGAGGAGCTGATGCTGGCAATGATATCGGTGATGTGGTTAAAAAGCAGCAATTCAGCCTGCGGTTCGTATTGCTTTGCGGCCTGGTAGGCGTCTGATCCTTTTGGTCCGAGAGTGGCGATGGTCGTCATTTTTTCACGATATCCTGGTCGTTAATAAAACGGGCTGTCCGTGTCGAACGATGTGGCGGGAATTGAACCGTTAAAGGAATTACTAGCACACGAGAATATACTTTCAATAGTCATAAGGCAATACCAAAAAAAATCGCAGATCGAAGGATTTCAGTAACGTGGAAAAAAGAGGTGATATAGCTGAATACCTGGAGGCGCTCAAGTCGTCGCGCAGATTTGGTCCCCAGGTCGTCTGCCACCGGGTCATCCCGGCCCGCAAACGATTATACGGCGATCCGCGGCTGGCTGTTGAACCGCGCCTGATGCGCGCTCTTGCTTCACAGGGGATTGAGAGGCTTTACTCACACCAGTCTCTGGCCATAGATGGCATCAGAGATGGAAACGATGTCATCGTGGCAACGCCCACCGCCTCAGGAAAAAGCCATATCTATAACATCCCTGTTCTGGAAAACCACTTGAACGATCCGCTGGCCCATGCGCTCTATCTTTTTCCGCTCAAGGCTCTCGGCCAGGATCAGCATGGCGCGCTGGAAAATCTGCATAAGGCGCTCTGTTTGCAACAAGGGACTGAAAAAAAAAGATTCTCGGCGATTTATGACGGGGACACTTCCACCTATGACCGCTCAAAACTGAGAAAGAGCCCGCCCCCGGTGCTCATTACAAACCCTGAAATGCTGCACCTTTCGCTGTTGCCGTACCATGACAGCTGGAGCCTTTTTTTCCGGCAATTGAAATATGTCGTCATTGATGAGGTCCATACCTACCGCGGCCTTTTTGGCGCGCATGTGGCCTGGGTGCTGCAAAGACTTAAACGAATCGCGACCTATTACCAGGCCAGCCTCCAGTTTATCATGCTCTCTGCCACCATAGGAAATCCCGGGCAACTCGGCACGAAACTGATCGGCAGAGAGGTTCAGGTAATAAGGACAACCGGCGCACCCAGCGAGAAGAAAAACTTCCTGTTTATCAACCCCTGGGACAGTGGTGCTCATACCACGGCGCAACTGCTCGAGGCCGCCCTCAAAAGGGGATTGCGTACCATCGTCTATACGAAGTCACGGAAAATGACCGAGTTGATCACCATGTGGACAAGGCCGCGCCTCGGGGAACTCGCCTCAAGACTCAGTTCCTATCGGGCCGGTTTCCTGCCTGAGGAGAGAAGAAAAATCGAAAAGGATCTGTCTTCCGGCAGACTCCTGGGCGTCATATCCACCTCCGCCCTGGAACTCGGCATCGACATTGGTGATCTTGATTTGTGCATTCTGGTCGGTTATCCCGGTTCTGTGATGGCAACCTGGCAGCGGAGTGGCCGCGTCGGTCGAGGCTTGCAGGAATCTGCGACAATTCTTATTGCTGCCGAGGATGCCCTTGACCAGCATTTTATGCGTACGCCGGAAGATTTTTTCATCAGGGATGCCGAAAATGCACCGCTCAATCCGCTCAACTCCCGCATCTTGCGCCAGCATATCCACTGCGCAGCTGCAGAACTCCCCCTGGACAGTAACGAGACGATGCTCCTGAACTCACCGGCAATACAGGAAGAAATAGCCGATATGACCGAGGAGGCGATTCTTTATCAGGAAAAAAGCGGCGTTTACTGGTATGCCAGCCGCAAACGTCCGCAGCGGCTGGTTGACCTCCGGGGCGGAGGGACCAACCTCTTTATCATAGATCATGAACGGGGTGAAATAATCGGTGAAATCGATGTCGGGCGCGCACTCAAGGAGACGCACCCCGGTGCTGTCTACCTGCATCATGCCGCTCCCCTGATGGTAAAAAATCTGGATATCGATGCTCGTGAGGTGCTGGTAAGCGACAGCAAACTGACCTATTACACGCGACCGACGACTACCAAGCACACGGAAATTCTGCAGTGCTGCGCCGTTAAAACGGTACAAGGCTGCACTGTTTCCTGGGGAAAACTGCGGGTTACCGAGAAAGTTACCGGTTTTCAGAAAATCAATAATTTTACGAACAAGGTTATATCCACCGAGACACTTGATCTGCCAGAGCAGGTCATGGAAACCGAAGGGGTTTGGATCGATATCCAGGAAGCGCAACGCAAACAGATAGAAGAGAAACAAATGCATTTCATGGGCGCCATCCATGCCCTTGAACACGCCATGATCGCCATGTTTCCTCTGTTGATTCTCTGTGACCGCAACGATATCGGTGGTATTTCCTGTCCACATCACGAACAGACAGGACATGCCTCGATTTTCATTTACGACGGCTATACCGGTGGAGCGGGGTTAAGTTTTGAAGCTTACGGGCTGATAAAAGACCTTCTTCTGCAAACCGAAAAGACCATCAAGCACTGTCTGTGTGAAAGCGGCTGTCCCTCATGCGTCCACTCGCCAAAATGCGGTTCCGGCAATCGCCCCATTGATAAAGAGGCAAGCCTCTATCTTCTGCAAAAAATTCTGGAAAACAAAAATGGTGTAGACGAGAAAAAAGAACATAAACCGGCAGACAAACAGTATGCCCCTGCACCGCCCAGCATAGTAAAAAAATCCCCCTTGCTGCCCAGCGGGCTTGCTGCGCTTCCCGCAACCTATTGCGTGTTCGATCTTGAGACAAAACGATCGGCCGCGGAGGTGGGAGGGTGGAGTATGGCTGAGAGAATGGGGATGTCAGTGGCTGTTGTCTATGACTCGGGACTCGAAGGCTACGTAAGCTATCTCGAAGAAGATATCGGCCCTCTGCTTGAGCATCTGCAGCGGGCCGAACTGGTGGTCGGCTTCAATAACAAGCGTTTCGATTATCGTGTGCTGGCCGGTTATACGGATCTGGATCTTTCCCGGCTTCCGACCCTGGACCTGCTCGAGCAGATCCAGACACGACTCGGTTACCGGCTCTCGCTCAATCGACTGGCTGAACAGACGCTCGGTCAGCCAAAGTCAGCCGACGGACTCCAGGCTCTGGAATGGTATAAACAGGGTAAAATAGATGAAATCGTTCGTTATTGCCGTAAAGATGTCGAACTGACTCTGCATCTGCTCCTTTACGCTCTTGAGAACGATCACCTGCTTTTTAGAAACAAGGCGGGAAAAACCGTACGACTGCCACTGAAACTGGACAGGGATATTCTGGCTATTGTGAACCGGATCGGTTAGCTACTCAGGGCCAGAGAAGCGGTTTGTAGATCCAGCCGATAAGACCGCTGGCATGTTTCAGTTTCAACCATTTACCCTGGCTTTCCAGTTTGGTCATGACAACACCTCGGTCAACCGTTGCGATAATGCTGCTTGTCGTGTTCGGTTCAGCGCGCATGTTGACACTATTTTCCCCGTTGACGATGACCGTGTTGCCGGGTTCCACCAGAGAGTTATGAATCCACCCGGAATCATTTTCAAAATCAACAACCTTCAACCAGTCACCCTGGGTGGTCGCAACCTTGAGGGGGTAGCCGGAGAAAAGCTCCATGGCGACCTGGTAGTTGGTTCCCGGTCCGGATCTGACGTTGACGTTGTCTCCGATAACGCTGACATAGTCAGCCGCCAAAACGGGTGCTCCAATAAAAAGAAGAGCGCTCATCGCTATACTGTACAAAAAAACGGGTAAGGCACGAAAACGAGTAGTAACCATGGAGTGTTAACCTGATGATTTGATTTGCTGTTAGCTGTTTTTACATGACAATATTGTTAACATCATAGCAGTGATTCGTCAATCATGTTCTTGGTACATGGGAAATTCCAGACTCCTGCTGGAACTGTCCATGATCGCGGTAACCCCGACGGGAATGGTGATATTTCTGCGGCAATGCCCGATCGGGAAATTACCCCACAGAGGTATGGCACTGGCACCGGTCAGTTCGCTTATCCTGTTCCAGACAAAATCGTGTCTTCTAAGTTTTTCATTTCGATCAAAATCACGGTCATCCATAAAGTCCCCCAGGATGATACCGGCGACCCGATCAAACAGGCCGCTCCGGCTGCATTGCGTGAGCAGTCTATCGATCCGGTAGGGCGGTTCATTGCAATCTTCCAGGAACAGTATGCAGTCGCTGAAATCCGGCTCCCACGGCGTACCGATCAAGCTCACCAGACTGCTGAGATTCCCTCCCCGCAGTCTACCGCTAACGGCGCCGCCGCCCCTGACAACCTCGATATCCTCCTGCAGCCTTTTATGCCAGTTACCCGTCAGGCACTGGTAAAGGCGTTCAAGGCTTGAAGGCTCTGATGCTGCCAGTGAGGACAGAACAGGACCGTGCAGTCCAGCCAGTTCCGCCTGCTGGATAAGACCGTCGTGCAGGATGGTGATATCTGAAAAACCGATAAGGAATTTAGGATGTTTCCGAATGAGATCAAAATTGAGCTTGTCGATAATTCTCAGGGAACCGAATCCCCCCCTCAAGGCAAAGACCGCCTTGATTTCAGGGTTTGACCAGACACGATGGAATTCCTCAACTCGTCTGCTGTCGCTGTCGGAAAGATAGCCGTAACCAGGCCATGTTTTCCGTGGCTCGGCAATTTCAAAGCCCATCTCCATGATAACGGCGCACCCGGACAGGTAGCGATCCCTGTCAGCAAGGTGCCCGGCCGGAGCTATGATGCCGATTTTGTCTCCGGGCTGAAGGGCAGCAGGAATAACAACCATTTCAGCGTCTCGTGAGTTTTTCGAAAATAAGCAAGAGTCCTTCCAGCGTGAGATTCGGCTCTACCCGGTCGATGGAAGGCGCAAAGGGCCGGACAATGGCGGACATGCCCCCGGTCGCCAAAACGGCTATGGCTGTCGATCCTTCAGGATCCATTTCCTTTTTCACCTTTTCAATCAATCCTTCAATCATTGCGCCATAACCGTTCAGTACGCCGCTTTTCATGGCGCTGACCGTACTGGTACCGATAACCTTTTTCGGCGGA
>JAHEMX010000110.1 GCA_024643445.1 Desulfobulbaceae bacterium
TTGGTAACGTCTTTTAAATCTACAATCCTGGAGCTTGCCGTTGTCATGGATTGATCTCTTAACAAAACATTGTTGCTCGGTTATTTGCCGGCAACAACCTTCTTGGAGTCCTCAAGAGAGTATTCGACGTTAGCAACGCCGCCATTTTCGGTAGTAGCCAGATTCGTCTCCAGGTTGTCCTGATCGATCTGCAGAAATGGAACGGTCAGGTCATGCGGTACCTTCTGGCCATCCAGAACCATCTGAGCAACCCAGAAGGCCAGGGTGGAAACTCCAGGGGCAATCGATACGGACATGGTTTCGTAACCGTTGGCATCTTTTTGTTCTTTCCACCAGGTCAACTCATCAAAGCGGTTACCCATGATAATCAGAGGTATAGGACGACCGGCTGCCTTGAAGGCCTGGGCGGCTCCGTATCCGTCGCCACCCTGGGTAACTACACCCTTTACTTCCGCCAAAGACGGCAGGATACCAGCGACAGCCTTCTGGGTTACGTCTTGAGCCCAGTTACCGTGGACAGAACCGATAATCTTGAATTGCGCATGATTTGCAACTCCTTTATGGATACCGGCGCTGATTTCATCATCCACGAAAACACCGGCAAGACCTCGTATTTCAAGCAAATTTCCACCGTCGGGGATACGTTTTGCCAGATAGTCGACCTGGATCTCGCCCATTTTTTTAAAGTCAACCGCGATACGGTAAGCGCAGGGCTCGGTAACGACACCGTCAAAAGATACAACGGTAATACCTGCGTCACAAGCCTGTTTCACAACGCCATTCAACGCATCCGGTGAAGCGGCATTGAGCACGATAGCGTCATATCCTTGCAGGATCAGATTCTGAATCTGTGACGCCTGCTCGGTAACCTGATTCTCGGCCGTCGTAAAAGCGGGCGCCTCGGCCACCACGCCGTCCTTTACCGCCTGGCTGGTGACTTTCGTCCAGCTCTTCAGCATGGACTGGCGCCAGGAGTTCCCGGCATAATTGTTGGACAGCGCAATTTTCTTTCCGGAAGTGTCGGCATTGGCGATTCCAGTTAACAGCGCAACACCGAGTAAAGCTGAAAGCAGTGCATTCTTTCTTAACATGTTGATCCTCCTTGTCGTGAGGTTATTGGGTTATATGGTGCATGGGGTGAACACCTCAATCGAATACATCTTCTTAAATACATTGTGAATTTCAGGCCATCGACAACACTTTGACAAAACGGAATATAATACGGGAATGTGACGCCCCTGAAGGGAGTCATTTTTTCTCTGTGGTAAGCAAAACACAATGACACCATAGGCCTTCGAGCGAAAAAACCGGTATTTTCATAGAAATCGATAACGTTCGACGCACCCATCTGCTGTACTATTGACCTATAGTACATCTCTATTTGTCTGTCAATATGTTTCCCCGTTAGACCGCCCAGCCCCTTTTCAGGGTAGAAAATCTTGCAACAACAATCTATGCGAAACAATAACATATAATATCAAAAAGTTAACAGTAAGGTTCTAGCCGAACAACTTTTTACTGCTGCGCTGTTACCATAGGAGTGGAACCGTAAAAAACGTACATATCGTACATAATACATTTTATAGCGTTGCGTTTGCATAAAAATCAAGGTACGATGAGCGCATTAGAGAGCGGGAAATATCGGGACATGCGCGGTACTATTCAGACATCGGCTTCTTGCTAGGCAAATGAACCGAAAATCAAATAATGAGAGAGCAAACATCTCAAAGGACTCGCGAACCGGCGGGAACCTCCCCAACAGATCGGTCCCGCTGTACCGGAAAGTGGTTGATCATATTCGATCCTGCATTCAACAGGATGTCCTCACCAATCGGGTAATGATCACGGAGTCTGATTTGAGCAGAATATTCAACATCAGCCGTACCCCGGCACGGCAGGCCCTGGTGCAACTGGAAAAAGAAAAGCTCATCCGGCACAGGCACCCGCGCGGGTATGTTGTTGGCCCCCACGCAGACGGGACGTTGCGGAAACTGGTCCCGGACATGCTCCACCTTTCTTCGGGGCAGGATTTTCCCCACCCCGTAAAAGAATGGGAAAGCGTCTACGATAAAATCGAAAGTGAGGTCATCAGGCAGTCAATTCTTTCAGAGTGCCAGCTTAACGTTGTTTCTCTTGCAAAGTTCTATAATTGCAGTCGCGGAACTATTCACAAGGTTCTTTATAAACTTCAAGGCAGCGGCCTCGTTCAGCAACAATATCAATCAAGATGGACGATTGTTCTGCTGGATGACAAACGGCTCGATGCTATTTTCGACGTACGAAGCTGGCTCGAGCCGAATTTATTGGCTCAGGCGGTGCCGCAGATTCCGGCAGGACTAGTAGAAGAGATGATCGGCCGCCATAAAAACGTACTCTCGAGATACCCTGGCACAACGAGTGGTGAAATGAATGAGCTTGAACTTGACATGCATGAGAGACTGCTGCACTACGCTGACAACACTGTTGCAATGGTCGCTCTGCGATCGGCTAAAGCGTGTTTGATTTCGAGCAAGCATATCATTGCCTCAAAAGAAGTTCCGCTGGAAAGCAATGATCCTTTTATCGAGGAACATATCAGTATCCTTGAGGCAATCAGTCGTCAGAACAGGGATGAGAGCAAGCTGAGGCTGCAGGCTCATCTACTTAAATCACGGATGAAGGTGAGAGACCGCCTGAGGCGGTTTCGTGAAGTCGTCCAGGCAAACCCGACAGATTTCATGAACCCCTGGGCAACCTAGTTCCTGATTACTTCATGAGCAAATGAAACATCAGTAAAAGCCTGCTCGACTGACAATTTCCAATTACCTGTCTGGCATCACACGTCAGCGAATTGGTTCTATCAATAGTTGTATTGATTCCCCTTCCGAAAAAAAAGGAGAAAAGCCATGGGAAAAGCGAAAATTACCTGGATAGGACACGCCTCGGTATCCGTTGAATTCGACGGCCGGATTATTTATTTCGACCCCTGGCTGGATGATAATCCAGTATCAACCATCAAAACAAGTCAGGTCGAGAAGGCTACAGCCATTTGCGTGACACATGGACATATCGACCATATTGGTGATTCATTTCAACTCGTTCGACAAACAGGAGCAAAACTTATCTGTACACCAGAACTGGGATTTTATGCCGAATCGAAAGGTCTGCAGGAAGGGGTAGAGGTTTACGGGTTGAATACCGGAGGCAGTTGGCAGCAGGAAGGCTTTATCATTACAATGGTTCCCGCATCGCACACATCGGAAATTATGGGAGACGGCTGGGTGAATGGACCGATTCAACCTGGTTCCGGTGCTGTTGGCTATATCCTTGAGATTAATAACGGTCCGACGGTGTATTTCTCCGGAGACACCGGTGTCTGTGCTGACATGGCAATCATAAGGGATCTTTATCGCCCGGAGGTTGCTATCATGGCAGCCGGGGGTAAATATAACATGGGCTACCGTGAAGCAGCCTACGCAGCGGGACTGATTCTGCCGGAGCATGTCATTCCGATCCATCACGGCACTTTTGAGGAACAGCAGTTAAACATGGATAAGCTGGAAAAGGAGATGAAAGTTCGGGCACCGAAAACAAAGCTTATCCGCATCAGGCCAGGCGAAAGTTTCCTTTGCTAGGAGCCTGTTGGAAAATGGAGTTTTTCCTGCCCGGCCTTGCCGGCCACCTGAACCGGAGACCATTATGATCGAATTGCATATTTACCTTGAACCGCACGATGGAAAAGAAAAAGAACTGGAAAATGTATACCTGACAGAATTTGCGGTCGGGATAAAAATACAGCAAGGGTTTCGACGCACAACCCTGTTAAAGAAACGAGATGCCTTAAGGGAATATCAGATAAACATCGAATTTGAGAGCGAATCGCTCAGGCTGAAATGGGTAAAGTCCAGAGAGCACACAGAAATATGGCCGAAAGTCGCTTCGCTTTGTCAAAGCATTTCCTGGGCCGGTTTTGACACGGTGACGAAATAGGCGCCTGCAAACCGCACCAACTCAAACTGCTGCCATACAGGCGGCTCAAAAGGCGAACCCGAGAACCTGTTGAGCCTATGCTTGCCAGCGTTTTGGCGGGCAAACCAGGATTTCCGGCCGCTTTCCTGGTCCCGGCAACTGCTCAGGTTAAAAGGGCGGGTTTCCGCCAATCGGTAGTGAAACCGTGCTTCTGCAGTATCCCGATCCCTTCATCCATATAGTTGCCGACCGAAGAAAGGCCGTGTGAATCATCGCCGGGGACAACGGCCAGATCAAGTTCGAGCGCCTGGTTCAAAATGGATGTCGTGATATACGGTTCATCCGCACCCTTGGCCAGGGCGCGGAGATTGAAATCCATGACCAGCCCCAGTGTTTGTATCAATTCCAGGTTCCGTCTGATTTTACCGGCGATTGCAGGCTGTTCCAGGCGGCGGCGATAGCCCGGATCAAAAAGACGGATCAGATCAAAATGCCCGACGACCGCCGGGCGCAATCGCTTGATCATGTCGTACTGCAGATCGAAATAGGCCGCATAGAGATTATCGACTCCGCCAACGGACTGCGCGGCCCGGTCATACATGTCCGGGGAATAATCAAAGTTGATATCGTTGACGAAATGGACGGAGCCGACAATATAATCAGGCTTGAAGGTTTCGAGCAAACGCGGAACAAATGATTCATAGCCGCTATAGGTCTCAATTTCCATCGCGGCATACAAGGTAATCCTGTCAGCGTATTTCGCCTGCAGCCGGCGGCATTCAGCCATGTAGAAACCAAACCGCTCGAACAGGAACTCAGGAGTAAACCCTGCTTCCCGCTGGTCGGTATAAAGCAGTTCCAGGCTCAGGCCGGGAGCATGTTCGGTCACTCCTATCCAGGAAAATCCCTTTTCGATATAGGCCCTGACAATCTCCTCCAGGGAATCTTTTGCATGGTTGCAGAACTGACCGCTATGCCCACCATGGACGGATACCTTCTCTATTGAATGCATTATAATCGTGTTTGCTTATAGTAGTTCCGGAATAAGTGTGGTACTGGAAACAGTACGCCGACTCGTCTCAGCCTGCCGGCACTTGATCGAAAATCAGGATCAGGCCTGCTTGATCATGCCTACTTACTAAAAAATAATCTGTTTCACAAGAGAGCTTTCTGGCAGACAGGTGCCAGAGTTATCATAGGTGATTATTATCCAGACAGTACCTCCTGGAAAACAAAATGAATCTCTTTGATGATCATGTCGCACAAGCGGCAGAAAACTTCTTCAGCAAGCTATGATGAACTTGATCAAGCTAAAAATAAGAGGGCTCGGTGCTACACCGGAAACGCAGTGGCTTGACGTCGGTTCCGGTCACACGCTCTTTCACCTTCCCGACCGGGAAACAGCGTTGGCATTAATCAAGGCCATGCAGACCATCAATCCGCCCTACCGCTGCCGCACCCAAAAACCCTATGCTAAGATGCCGACAACGATCAGGGATAAGGGGTATGCCAGGATTATCAAACCGCACAAGCGCACCGTCGCTCTTGCTGTTTTCAGCAGTACGCCGCAACTGGTTGAGCAGCTTGCTGCCTGCTCCCCGCTGTTCTATGAGACCGATCGTATCGAGGTCGGCAGACGACTGGATTACACCAGATGGATAAGCTTCATTGAACTGGCATCGTCTACGCGGTGGAGTGAAATTTCAGAGCAGATAAAAGAGCTGTATGAAAACTGGGGCAGCCACATGAGCGGGGCAGAACAACACCGTTTGCTCATGGAACAGCTGCTGCCTACTGATCGTATAGAAAACGTGGTCATGGACCAGCTCGATCACCTGCTTTGCGAGCTGCGCAGCAGCGTCCCGGAAAACTGCCAGGAACTGCTCCATGATCTTATCAGCACGGTGAGAAGATCACGCCATTTCAGCATGGGGCGGGAAATCATCAAAAAGCGGTTGCCGTTTTTCTTTATTATCGACCCTTGCCAGCCACCCATCGACCGGGTTGAGATAACCGATGTAACACCAGCGGATGGAGACCTTCAGCCTGTCGAATTTCTGCTGAACCGGTTGCATCGCTCGTCAGCCGGGAAAACGGGTGTCTCCGATCTTGGCCCGAGACGGCTCGATGCTGTCAACAGGGAACTATCGCGGCTGCAATCAAAGCAGCTCGTCAGGTTCGAAGAAAACGATGGAACCTATCGTATTGAAGGTGGATACCGAAACAGGGACATGAGTGATGCAGATCCAATCACCTCCTCCCGGTCGCTGAAAGAACACTGCCACCTCATCATTGCCTCAGCCAAGGTACTGACCGGGTCCCCGCCGATACTACTCTTTCATCAGACAGCGGACTCGTTCGATACCGCATCAGGCAAAAATATCAGCAGCGTTATAACCGAACTTGCACCACACTGCCAATGTCTTGCTATCATGCAGGGTGAAGGATCACAGCAACTGAAAGCAGAGGCGGTATGCCATCATTTTACTGATTTCCTGCTGAAACGGGACGTGCCTCAAGCGTCTGGCACGCCCCGCTGTTCAGACCGCGGATGAGCTTATGAAACGCTTACCAGCGGCCTGATTTTCTCCAGCACCTTCGGGCCAATGCCTTTCACCTTCAGAAGATCGTCAACGCTCTTGAAGGGACCATTCGCATCTCGGTAGATCCCGATCTGCTGCGCCGTTTTTTCTCCAATACCCGGCAGGCTCATCAACATATCGATATCCGCATCATTGACATTGATGGGCCCGGAAATGGTCTTTTCAACGGCAACACTGTCAGTCTTTACTCCGTTGGCTGGTTTTTCCGCCGCAAAAGCCACCTGGGCAGAGACAATCGCAAAGAGTGAACACAACAATAACGTAATAAGCTTTTTCATGATGACCTCCTGCGTTTAGAAGTTGGTTTAAAGACGCTTCAACGCCCTTTCCACATATCTCAACGGCCGCTGAGTATTGTTACTGGTCATCATAAACGCTCAATCTTACAATTTTCTTACCGGTGCCGGGAAAAAACAGATTTTTTTCAAAAAAGTGACCAAACAAAGGGTTTACAGCAAAAAGCAAAGCCAGAATCCTGGTTCCAGGCGCCTGCGGGGAAATGAAATTGCTTTGACAGGCCCCGGCCAAGTGTTTTTCACTCAGCCGGGGATTTGAATTTCCCGGTATCATGAAAGACGTCAGCTGAACACTTCCGCGTTTTTCAAGGCAATAGCGGCGCGTGTCACATGGATGGCATGCTGGCGAGAAAGAGCCAGGATCTCTTCGCTTACGCCATGGTTATTGAGGTCTTCGTCTGCCGAGCGGCCGTAAACCCCCCAATGCAATCCGCCCTTTTTATAATTTACGGTGTTTTTCGGCAGCGGCACGATGATCATCCCGAGCTCCGCGAAATTATTCAGCACGGAGAGAAAGGTCAATTCCACCCCGCCGCCGCCATTGCCGTAACCGGAACCCGAGGCAAAAGCTCCGATCACCTTGCCATTCACCTTGTCCTGCATCCACAGGCCGGAACAGACGGTATCAATCATCTTTTTCAACCGCCAATCCATACTGCCCATATGCACCGGCGTTCCAACCAGTACCCCGTCACTGCTCAGAAAATCATCAGCGGTCACCTCCTCGGCTGTTCTCAGTACCGCCTCGCTGCCGGCTACCGCTGCAACACCCTCGGCCGCCGCCTGTGCCATCTTTTCCGTACTGCCGTAGTCACTTGCATAAATGATAAGTATTTTTGCCATCGTCGTATCCTCTTTGTATTTTTATGCCGCCACAGGCGGCCGTTTTAAAGTGTTTCCACCTTCCCACCAGCTGCATCAACAAGAATGAAATCAGCAGCTGTTTCGGCTCGAATCGTCAATTTATTTTCGTCACGGATTCGAGCCTGATCCCTTGCCGCAACCATGCTGCCATTGATCAGCACGGAACCATTAACCAGATAGATAAAAACCTGGCGACCATTCATCGGGCAATACTGCACCACCCGCCCCGCATCGAGGTCAGAACGGTAAATCGCCGCGTCCGTATTGAGTGAGACAGTCGCTTTTTCACCCCTGTTTGCTGCAAGCAGGAAGAGCTTGTTTTTCCAGTGCTCGGGAAGATAACTTTTCTGATCATAGGAAGGGACAAGCCCATGAGTATCCGGCTGAATCCATATCTGGAAAAATCCCACCGGTTCACTGCTTTCATTCCATTCAGAGTGGTACAAACCGGTACCCGCTGTCATTCGCTGCACATCATGCTGCCTGATAACGGCCGTATTGCCCATGGTATCCCGATGGGTCATCTCGCCATGCAGGATCACCGATATGATTTCCATCTCTTCATGCGGATGTTTGGCAAAACCTGTTTGCGGTTGAACAACATCGTCATTAAAGACACGAAGTGCACCGTGACTGACATTTGCTGCATCATAATAATTACTGAATGAGAACAACCAGTACGTCTGCAGCCAGCCATAGTCTGAGAAATGTCTCTTCTCAGCCTTGATTATATGTATCATCATCTGCCTCTTTACTTTTCATCCGGTTGCTCTCATTCTTGCCGATCTTTCTGAGCAAGGCAGCAAGGATTCGCATTTCCTCAGCGTCAAGTGCCGCGAATCTTCTGGCAATACGATCAGCGTGGAGAGGAAAAAGATTTTCAATCAGGCGATGCCCCTCGCTGGTTAGAGTCACCTCATAATAGCGCCGGTCCTCGATTTTTCTTTTACGGAGCACGAGGTCCCGCTTCTCAAGATTGTCTATCACCATGGTGATATTGCCGCAGCTCTTCAGTATTTTCCCGGCCAGGTCTTTCTGGCACATGGGACCCAGGTGATACAGTGCCTCCAGCACCCCAAACTGGCTGATTGTCAATTTGGCATCGACAATCTCCCGGTGTACCGATGAACTCACCGCTTCTGCCGCCCTCATCAGTTTGGTGAAGACCGATAAAGCCAATACTTTTTCTCTGTTTTCCCGCCAGGTGCTCATGCCATGCCCCTCGTGTCGCCAGATTATAATTTAATATTAAATTATTCACTGTTGAACAAATGTCAACAGCGATGCTGACTATCAATATCGCAATCGTCACTGTTACCTGCAAGACTGCG
>JAHEMX010000111.1 GCA_024643445.1 Desulfobulbaceae bacterium
CAGGATCATGTTGATACCGCCGGCGATGGCGTAATCTACCCGTCCGGCTTCGATATCCTTACAGGCGTAATGAACAGCGAGCAGTGATGACGAGCAGGCGGTGTTTGCCACCCAGCTTGGTCCGCGCAGGTCATAATGATAACTGATGCGGGAGGCGATAATACTCGGATTGGTTCCGGTTGGATAGTAGACGGAATCCTTCCTGCCGCGGTATTCTTCGTTCCAGGCGCCGATATAGACACCAATCCGCTTCCTGTCCAGGGTCTCGGGATCAATCCCTGCATCCTGCCACAGCAGTTCGGTGAGTTCCAGGGCAAGTATCTGCTGCGGGTCCATGGTCTTGGCTTCCGCCTGGGATATATTGAAATAGTGGTGATCAAACCTCGATAGTTCCTCGCTCAGGAAGCCGGCTTCAAAATCGCCTCTACTCAAGTCTGCTCTTACCTGGTCTTCGCTGCTCTTCAGCATTTCCCAGAATTGATGAGGGTTGCTGGCCGAGGCCGGGAACTTGCAGCTCATGGCACCAATGACGACCTCGTTTCTTCGATAGTTCGAAGTCCTTTCAGCAATCATTGCTGAAGCGGTACCGTATTGTTCGATCAGCTGGTTGACGGTTTTATAGCGATAGAAGTCCTGCGGCGCAAGCTTCGGGAAGAACGGTTGCAGCAGGGCGGCAAACTGCACGAAGGTGAGGGAGGTAAAGCCCTGGTAGGAGAGAACCGTGGCAAAATCGAGTTCCGGCCGAACCGGTTCAATAACCTCTTTGAGTTTGGCCAGAAATATTTTTTGATCGAGTTTTCTTCGCTGAAAGAGTATCCACTCGAATTCATCCTCGCCTCGATACATTGAAGAGACATATCGATACGAAGGCAGTGGTTCGCAGCACCGCTCCAGTACCGGATGGAAGCCGATTTCAATAACATCAAACTCACTGTCCGGAAAAGTTTCGGCGATTGCTGTCATCGAAGAGATAAAGTCAATCGAGCGGGTCAGCCAGTAACGCCAGTGATTGACATCCAGTTTTTCTTCAAATCGCGCCGTAACGCCTGAGACAAAAGGTATCTTATCACCGATCCGGGACGACGCGTCAGGCAGGAGGTCGGTAAATTGATCATAGCTGCTATGGTGCCACGGATGCGCCGGCCTCATTTCAAGGAAATGGTGATGCCGCTCAAGAAAGGCGTCCACTTCGTCGCGGGAACAGCTTACGGTGACATGCTTTTTTGAGCCGACCATGAAATTAAGCGACGACAAGGATATCGAGAGTTGTTCTATTTCCTTGTCAGTCAGGGTTCCGTGCAGCATGGAACCTTCGCGTCTGGCGGTAACGGTGCCTATCGCATGGGTCAGAAGGACGATTTCCTCAAGAGAATAAAATCCGGCCAGGTAGGCAGCGGTGAGTTCCCCGATACTGTGACCGATAACGATAGCAGGTTCGTAGCCCCACTGCTTCCAGACGTCAGTCAGGCAGATCTCGGCGGTGACCGTCAGCAGTGGACTGACTGGGCAGCGGTGCATGTTCAACTCGTCTTTCCACATTTCTTCAAGAGAAAGGTTCAGTTTCGCCTGAAGAATAGCATCTATCTCAGACCAGAAGTTCGATGTCTGCAGCAGTTTTGCACTACTTTCACTACTTCTTGTACCTTCACCGGAATACAGGAAAACAATCTTCTTCATGCAGATAACCCTTATGTCTTAAAGCCCATGTTCAAAAAGAAATGCTCTACCTACAAAAAAGCCACCGACTACAGCGGTGGCCAATGCAATCGATTTAGCGGTATTTTTAAGCGCTCGCAATTTGATATAAATCAGCGCTAACGGTTATAATGTGAACTATGGCCGGTTTGTCAATCGAGTGGGGTGATTTTAACCATCTCTGGAGGACTCTTCCAGGTGCTGTATCCCGGTGCCCGCCTCTTCCTCTTGCCGCTATCATGTAGCGCTGACACAGGGCCGGAGCGAGGCGAGCAGCATAACTCGGCTATGAAGTGATGAACAATCCGAGCCGTACTTATAGGAAAAAGGAAAGGTTCAGAATCTTCTCGTGACGGCCCGCACGGGGCCGTTTGTCAGGCGGCTCAGGAAAAACCCGATCTACCGCAACCGGCAGGGGGCCCGCTGGATGGCAGTGAAGAACTGCTGCCGCCTACTTTAATACTTGTGCTCGACAGCACTTTTCTTACGTCCGGGCTTTTGCAGGCATCGCAACTGACTGCAGATATATCGGTTGATGATACAATCGTTTCAAATTCCGCTCCGCAACCATTGCAGACAAATTCGTAAATAGGCATGATGGTCCCTTTCATTCTCATGGTTGGGCAGGGGGCAGAACACCCTGCTGAACTATTATAGCAAATAGTATAATACAACGGTCCCCCAAAAAAAAGAGCCGTAGGACTGTTTATTTTTCCGATTATCTTGAATAATCGCCTATTCGCCTGATCTCTTCGTTATGCTCGAGATTTTATTCAACCAGAGACGTAAAGATCTTGCAGGAGCGGCAGATGTCGATTTTGTCTTTATAGGTGGTCTCGCTGGTACATTCACACAGGGTACCGCAGAGGAACCAGCAGAGGTGGCCACTCTGGAATTCCCAGGCCGGACAATCTTCGCGTTCCTGGCATTCCTTCTGTTCCCAGCATGGCGCCAGCTCATTGCTGCGTTCACGCTGGTTGATGAGCAGAAAGAAAAGTTGCCGTTCGATATGGGCGGGAATAGAACGCCATCCCTGCTCATAACTGTGAACCGTTTTCAACGACATGCCAAGCAGGGCAGAGAGCTGTTTCTGGGTTTTGCCAAGCTTTTTCCTGATTTTACTGAATTCTGCTTTCTCCATGATAGCGGCCTCTCCTATAGTTCTGTCAAAAGTGCGGTTGGCGTTCCCTGATTAGTGTATATGCTCGTTATTGAATACCACAAATGGGAAAGATACGCTCCGCTTTTTTTATGAAAGTACTACAAAAAGAGAAAAGATGTGCTTTTCGCGCCGGTAACCCACGGAATTACCGCCATATAGCCCGAATGTGCCAAAACTGTTGCGGCGGTGGATGGGGCGGGTATTATAGAACAGGGCTCACACGGGGCCAGCCGCTGTCAACGCAACCATAAAAGTGAACGTTTAATGACGTCTGCATCTTTTCTAAACTCCCTGAGAACATTGGTGAATTATCATCGCAGCTGCGGCATCAGAAGCTATGCTGACAGTGAAAGCATGAAAGAGGCGCTGGCTTCTCTGGATACGCTGGGTTGCCAGGACAAAGCCGATGCTGGCCCAGCTTCGCGGCAAGCCCTTGCCAGGCCAGGCCGCAGGGTGGGAGCGGCAGGGCCCGGTGGCATAACCGGAACACCGCCACTGGCGGAATTGTCGACACAAATTGCGTCCTGCAGCCATTGTTCCCTGCACGAGAGCCGACAGGTCGATACCCCGGGACAGGGTGGTGAAAAGCCATCCCTGCTGATCGTCGGCGACTGGCTGGGTGTTCAGACAGGCAGAATGCCGGGAAAAAATGAGATGTTCGGTACTGAGCAGGATCTCATGCTTGCAAAAATGATTGGCGCCATAGACCTTGTGCAAGATAACGTCTTTGTAACAAATATCATTAAATGCAGTGTCCCTGCTTCGATACACCCGACTGCTGAACAGCTCACCACATGCGCGAGCTACCTGAAATTGCAGATTGCGGTCCTGTCACCGCGTATAATCTGTGCCATGGGAACGGTCGCGGCCCAGGCGCTAACCGGCACTTCCCAGGCGATATCGCAATTACGCGGAAGATTTCACCCCTGCCGGCTTCCCTCAGCCCAGGAAATTCCGGTTATGCCAACCTATCATCCCACCTATCTTCTGCAGAATCCTGAGATGAAACAGGCGGTCTGGGCCGATCTGCAGGCTATCCAGAGAGAACTGAAAAAGAAGACCCCTTAGCCGAAGATTTCACGAGTTAAGTCAGCCCGCTTGTCAAAGAGAAGCCTGTCTGAAGGCAGCGGAAATGATCATCAACGCGGGCTCAGGTTTCATCGCAGCCCGATAAGACCGCGTTTACCCAGTTCCCGGAGAAAAAGGGTAATCGATTGTTCAGCTTCCTGGGCGGATAGGGCGTGACTTGCCGCGAATTCTTTGATGAGATCGGCAGTAGTTCTGGTACCGTCAAGCATTTCCCAAACCTGGCTGCCAAAGTCGTCAAGCTGCAGTTTTCTTGTCGGCAGTGCCGCCGGAGCAGGGTTGAATCGTGCCAGGATTGAGGCGAAGAAAGGCTTCAACAGCAGCACATACTCAACCTGGATCCCCCCGGAATCGAGTCGCTTCCAGGATACGACATTGTTGCGGACCGGCGTGCAGGCCAGGGCCTGCTCACGGGTGAAGGCGGGTACCGGTTTCTTTTTCCTGAATAATCCCATAACTGTCCTGAATTATTTGCACGGTTTCAGGCTGGATTGTCTGCGAACTCTCCAGCAGGAACCCGGTTATTCTATCATGCGTAACCAGATGATTGAATCGGGCCGTCAAGAAAGGTTTTCGCCTTCTTATTCGTGAGACAAGTCGTTCACTCATGCCCGGTATCCGGTCATACTGGAGTGTGTAGGTATCAATGATTTCATGGTCTTCAGGGTCTGATTGAGCGAAGGCACCAAAGAGTTCCTGAAAGGTCCGTTGTTTCAAATGTTCGGACGCCGGAGCGAGCCGGCACAGGGTCAGCTGTGCTGTCCTGCTTGAAAACGAAAGACGGCTCAGGCCAAACCTGAAAGAATGACTATGAAGTGAAAAGCCCTTTGGCAATCTGAAGCTGATATCATGGATCGACCACGGGGAATCTGTTTCGCCACCATGCCAGCAGGTCAGACTATCGATGATTTTCGAATCTTTCTCCGGGAGTTCATGGAACTGGGCATAAAACTTCAACAGAATAGACCTGGAGCAGGCCTTGCACGTGAGTAAGGCGCACTCGCTGCCGGACGAGGATGAGTAGGTAAAACACTGAACAGCAAAAGCGGCGCTGCAGCCGGCGAGACTTACCGGCGTTTCCATCTCCCGCAGCGGCCGGTTGGCTTCACTCTGCAGCTGGCTGATAATTTTTGCACGCTGATTATGGCTGTCCCGCTTTGCCGGAGGTATCTCCCAGCGCAGTTCCAGAGCCGGCCGCAGGTCCTGTTCAAATATCAGGTGGCGATCAGCTCTGACGATGGTATCCCAGGTTATGGGTATCGCCAGGTGCAGTCCGTTCCAGCTGATTATTTGCGGGCAGACAAGATGGTTGTCCATCGATTCAGCGGGGGATCATGTAATCCCAGTCAGGTTTCATCCGCTGCTGGATACGTTCTTTAATCTCCGGGGTCTTTTTTATTTCGCAGAATTGGATGAAACAGAGCCGCTCTTCCTCTTCACGCTCGGGGAAGGATAATTTGACAATATTGCCGATATTCTCGTTCTGGTTCTGCAGGTTGTGCTGCAGGGTAAGACTGACCCTGCGGCCATTGTCGTCGGTAAACATCCATTTCCAGATATAAACAATACCGAAGGCGTCTCCATTCCACTCGTCCGGTTTACCGAATTTCTTTTTGTATTTTTGCAGGAGCAGATCGTAGAATTCCTTGCTGGAGTCTTCGTATTTCATCCTGAGTTTCACGATCTGTCCCGGATAGGCACAGGTGCCATAGGAGACAAATCCCTTTTTGAATCCATGCCAGTCGTCTATAACCATTTCCTTGAGGTAACCGGTGTATTCAATTTCAGGATAATCGGTGATATCGGCACCGAGCCTGAACCCGGCGATCTCCAGGGGGGCTTCTGCGGCCAAAAGCGCCGGAGAACTGGTGAGCAGGAGCAGAAAAAGAGCGGGAACAAGACAGATCTGGCGCGTCATGGCGTGTCTCATATGATAATGACGGCCTTGCCGTCATCCTCAAGGACCTGATCGAGCATAAAGGATGTCTGGTTCACCAGTCGATCAACCCGCAGTTGTACCAGGCGCTCTATGAGCTTGTCCTTCTGCTCGGGAAATTTCTCTATAACCTTCTGAAAGGCGGTTCGGCCAATGATTATGACTTCAGTATCGTCCCCGGCAACCGCATTGAAAAACCACTTGAACTGAGCCAGAAGAGCAAGTTCACCAAAAAAGGTATTTTTTTCAAGTCGCTGCAGGGTGAAACGGCGGCCACGATGCTCAACCGTTATCTCTGCTGAGCCTCTGACAACGATAAATGCCTTGTCTGCTTTCTGTCCCTGCTCAACCAGGAACTCTCCGGTTTTACAGATACGGTGGACGGAGAGATAGGCAAAAAGCTTCACTACTTCAGGGTTCAATCCGGAAAAAAACGGAGAATGCCTGAGATGCTCAAAGTCCGAGGTGAGGCGACAGCCGTTTTTCTCGACATAGTTAGCGCGTGTTGTTGATGAGCTCATAGAGCGTTCCCCGTGTGTTGACCAGGTCATCGTAGGTGCCTGATTCAACAATTTTACCATTTTTCATAACCAGAATATGATCATATTCGCAAATCAAGTCAAGACGATGGACTACGGCTACAACGGTGGTATTCCCATGCAGTTTTTCCCTGATATAGCGTTGTATCCGGGTCTGGGAGCTATTGTCAAGGCTCGCGGTGGCTTCATCGAGGATGAGGACCCCGCATTTTTTCAGCAGTGCCCGGGCCAATGCTATTTTCTGTTTCTGTCCGCCGGACAGGTTGTCGCCCTTGCTGCCGACATGAAAATCAAGACCGATGTCAATGATATCATCGAGGAGACCATGGCGCTCGAATTCTTCCAGGGCTATCGCGCCCAGACGTCCCCGTATCAGGTCCTGATCGACAACGGTCCCGAAAAGGATATTATCCCGCAACGAATGAGAGGGGAGGAACTGGTTTATGCAGAAGGGCGTGAAGTCGGGCTCGTCGGTCTTAAGCGGCCGCTCAGGTTGATAAGACTTGATGGTCGTCTGGATGGTGCCGCTGGTGCATTCTGCAAGATCGATTTTTGCCACCTGGGCTAGAAATTGCTTACGGGCGGCAAGGATGTCTGCTTCCAGTGTTTTGGTGATGGTGGCGATCTTGTGCAGCCCCGGCGTGAATTTCAGGGCCAGCAGCAGAAAACGTTCCCGGTCTTTTGGCCTGAGATTTTCAGGTGAGACTGCCTGAAGCGACTTGACCAGTTTTTCATAGATCTCGAACTGGCTCTGCTCCATCGGGCTGCCCTGGAAGAAGAACTCGTCGCTCTTGAAATCTGCGAGAAAGTCAACCGTTGCCTGGGCAATGGCAATACCAAGTGCGGTAAGCGGCTTCTCCAGGCCGATTTCTGCAAGAAAACGGCGAAACTCTTTAATGTTGAGGAGCTTTTTGGTGGTATAGGCGACGCCGTAACTGCCGAACATGATATTCACGGCAAGGGATGAATAGTGCATAAAAACGTTGGCATCGTAGAATTCTACCGCCTGTCCAAGTTCGCTCCGCAATTCATCATGGACGATTTTCCGCATGCGCAGGAAACTCGGCATCATCGGTTCGGCTCTCTGGGGCAGGATAAACGAACGAAGCCCCCATCTGATCACATCTTCAGCCAGCCCGACCTCTTTGATCATCTCGACGATTTTGTGCCGCTCGGGAAGTTCGTCCCTTATCTTATTGAGGTACAGGGCATTGCAGGAATAGAGCAGGTTCTCCCTGACTGATCCGGTAAAGATAAAAGGATGCTGTGACACGCTGCTGATATTGTCGGCAACTTCGATCTTGCTCAGTTCATTAATTTCTCTTCCGTCAATGGTCAGTGAGCCGGAACTCTGCCGGTAGAGCTGGCTGATAAGAAGGCCGAGTGTACTCTTTCCCGAGCCGGAAAAACCGACCAGGGCCAGATGGTGGCCTGCCGGCAACTGGAAGGAGATGTTGTCGAGCAGTTGAATGGTACTGCTTACCTGGTAGCTGACATTGTTCGCCTCGATAGTACCTGCCAGGCTGAGCGGAGGGCGATCCGGAGCCTCGAGCAGGAATTCCGGCTCGAGATCGAAAAGAACCATGATCTGTTTGTAGCGTACGCGCGAGTCCTGGTAGCCCTGGTAATATTCGATCACTTCTTTCCATGGGTCATACACTTTTTCGTAGGCGGACAGAAATGCAACAAGTGCCCCGATGGTGAACTCACCGTGAATGGCCAGATATCCACCGATGAGAAAGAGCAGAAAGGGGCCGATACTCTGGAACAGGTTGTTGCTGAACTTGATGCCGTATTTGAAAATCGACAGTTTGAAGAGCAGCTGGTAGAGCCGGTTGATCAGCCGCTCCAGTTTCTTCTGTTCGAGGCGGAAGCTGGCGTTTCCCTGCACCTCGTGGATTCCCGAAACCGATTCATTGATCAGGCTTGCCATCTGCCGTGTGGTGGCCACCCGTTTCCGGTTATAGCGGTTATACCAGCCCTGCAGCAGCGGGATAACGGCCAGTTCGAACGGATAGACGATCATGCTGACCAGGCCGAGCATCGGGTTCAGGTAGATCATGAATCCCAGGAAAGCACCGAAGGTCAGCACCGAGGTAATCGGCACGGCGAGAGCGCCGCCAAGAAAGCTTGCAACGGCATTGAGCTCGGCGTTCATGGCTGAAACAATGGTCCCGGCCTGGGTCCGATGGAAAAAAGACAGGGGCAGCTGCAGAATATGCTGGTACAACTCCTGCCTCATGCCGATCAGGATTTTCTGGCCGATGATATCCTGGAAGGAATTGGTGAAAAATTTCAACAGACCGGCTATCAGCACTGAGCCCATGTAGAGCGCACAGTACAGGTAGAGTTTGTCGATCATCTTCAGGTGAATGGCGATATTGATGATCCTGCGCTGCATTTCCAGCGGGTAGACCCGGAAGAACAGACTGACCGCGATGATCAGCACGAGCATGACCTGCAATCCCCGATAACGGTTGAGGACCCAGTAGAGGAGTGGACGGTCAGTCAGTCGCATTGCCATTTCTCTGAAGGACGGTTGGTACCAACGAAGGTAACGAAAAAGATAATCAGCCGCAGGTGCGCT
>JAHEMX010000112.1 GCA_024643445.1 Desulfobulbaceae bacterium
TGCCCGTCTCGGTACCGTCGCTCTTCCACAGTTCAAGACCGCTGCTGTCGCCATTGTCTGTAAAATAGAGCACACCACCAACCGCTGCCCGCTTGAAAGAGGCCACAGCAGCGATGGTCTTGACGCGCACCGTTCCTGCCTCGCTGCCGTCGCTTTTCCATAATTCAGGTGCTGAACTACCGCCGTTTTCCACGGTAAAGTAGAGCATACCGTTGACATCCACCAGATTTGCCGGTGAACTGGAGGAGCCACCCGGAAATATATCCTTGACCAGCACGACGCCGGCGGCGGGATTCGTCATCTTCCAGAGTTCCCTGCCATTGACATCATCGGTGGCCGCAAAAAACAGGGTCTCGCCGACCTGTGTCCAGCCTCCCGGACTGCTGTTGCTGGCTGCACCACCGGGATACATGTCCTGGACAAGAAACGGCGTGTCTCCATAGGCTGCGGCTAGGCTCAAAAGCCAGACAGCCAGCGTTACGGCGATCATGGTCATTTTTGCAGCGCCCGATTGCATCCTGTCGCGACGTGCGGCCTGTCCAGTCCGGTTTCCGATATGGTCTATACTGTTCATGGCGAACCCTCTATTGATGGAACGTTTCATGGTATTCGAATCTATTGAGTCCTATGGCGTCGGTGGATCCTGCGTCAAGGTGGCGATACTGCTCACCCGGTGCAGTACAAAGGTGCCCTCTATGTAGATCGGCAGCTTGTTTAGTCCGGAGATCATTTCCCGATAGATACCGCCTATCTCGGAACTGCCCCGGTTGAGTGACGGCAGTCCGGTAATCGGGTTGCCCTCCTCGTCCTCATCGGCAAAGGTCAGGCTGATGGTGCGGGTAACCTCTATCGAGTTCACCGCCAGGCCATGAGTCTTGTGAAACAGGTGCAGGAACGGGTTCGTTGCATCGTCTTTTGCCAGGGTTATATCCAGATCGTGAGTGCTGCCCGGCGATGGGATAAACGGGCTTCCCGCTGCGGTCATCACTTCATTGTCGCCGCTCAAACGGGGAAACGCCGGCGCACTGATGCGGCGCCCGATCTGCTGGCCATCGCGCAGCATTGAGCCTTTAAAATCGCCCGTCAGGCTTTCCTTGGAAAACAGGACAAATTCGCCGGGTTCAGCGACGACGAACTTCCCGAGATTATCCGGGTCCGGCTTCAAAGCCCCCTCCTGCCACATCTGGATCACCTGGCTCAACAGCCGGACTTCGCCGCTGGTTGCGGCATGGATGATCAGCCGGAAATCGAACTCGGAACCGGTCGGCAGTTCGGTCATATCCTGCAGACCATTCTCATCGACCTTATTCACGTCGCTGACCTTGTTAATCGTCGCATAGCCGGTCCACAGGCCGCTGTAGTCGATGCCGGTCACCGAGAGCGGCAGCAGGAAACTCACGCCTGCACCGTCGCTGACCCCGATATTTGTCTGGTTGTCACTATCCGGGGGCAGACCGGTACGCTTGACCCCGATCCTTACCCGCTGAGAATCTCCCGGGGCGACCATCAGGGCAAGACTGGCCGGCATCGGCTCCCAGCTCGCCACGCCGTCGTTGCTGTCGAACACCCAGTAGTGAACCGTGTCGTTCAAGGCCGGCAGGGTCAGGATAATCGTCTTCGGATTAGGATCCGAGGTATTGTTGTGCAGGTAGATCTCCTGTTCAGTGAGCTTCTTGCCAAAATGCAGCCCCGAGGACAGCTCCAGCGTGACTGAAACCGGTCCATTGAAGGTCGAGGACCCCTTGCAGTAGATCCAGAACGCTTCTCCTCTGAGCATCAATTCTGACGAAGGATTGACGATCCTCTCCCAGCTGGCGGTGGCGTTATTCAGCACATAGATATCCTGCCCGGCATGGGCTGCCGAGGACGAGAAAAAGTCGCCAAAAGTCGTTAGCCCGTTGGCTACGTGAAATCCGACCAGATTGAACGAGTTTGATTTCCAGTTGTGGCGGGGAATTTTCGGCTCGCCGGTTACCGTCAAAATCTGGTCGACCGAACCGCCAACCTGGACCAGGTAGGCGTTGTTGCCCTGGATTGCCGAGAGATTACTGAGCATCGGGTCGGCCGGCGGCGGGAGATAGACGAGCATCTGCGGTTCAGACGGCACGAGCAGGTTCGGGTTCTGGATGAATTCCACGGTCACGATGCCGGCGCGAGCATTCCATTGCCAGACGGACTGCAGATCGTTGATGCCGGAAAATACCGCGGACGGTATGGTGTTGCCCGGTTCCACCTCAAGGAAAATCGCGTTCCAGCCCGGCTTCAAGGTGAAGGACTGGCTTACCGTAGCCGTATTGCCCGTGGCTGCCCAGACGAGAACACTGAGCAAAGGATACACAATGGTGAACTTCAGCCATCTGTTCATGATTGCACTCTCTTTTCTGACATTTATCTCGGGTTTCCCACTATCACTGAACCTTGTTGTACCGTTATGATCTCGGCATCAATCCATTTCCACGGCCAAACTTACATCAGAGACCGAAAAATTCGTAGGCGTCATACGCGTGCGGGGCAAGCTTCTGGTAAGCCTCGTCCTTGCCGGTCTTCTCACGCCAGTAGTTTTTGGCCTGTTTTCCTTTGTCTTTTTCCGGTTCGAACCATTTCTTTTCGACGCCGATCAACTCCGTCGTCCCTCCGTAGACACTGTTCATCGCGTCGAGGACGTTGCCTACCGTCAGATAGGCCCCCTGGACGTACCCCTCGCCGCCGAACAGGCTCGCCGTCGATTCCGCCGCCGAAAGTCCGCTGCTTATCGCTGTCCCGACATCGCCCTCGGCAATACCCTTGATCATCTGTGCCGCACCCAGGCCAGCCCCTCCAATGGTTTCCAGTTCTTCCCAGCCGGTCTCTTCCTGGGCCACCTCAAGGGCGAAGGATCCGGCAATCAGCCCCAGCTCGAAAAGCTTGTCGGAATTACTGAAATCGCCTGCTATCGCCATGCTCAGCGCATGGAAGCCGATCCGGGTCAGTCCCTGGACGAGCGTACTCTGCCCTTCCTCGCCCTCCTCGCCGTCTTTTTCCGAATCGGTTTCAACCACCTGGTCCATCACCCCGAGACCGGTGGCTATCGCATCAACCCAGCTCGTACCGCCAGGATCTATGGCACGGACAGGATTGTTTCTCACGTAGGCATACCTGTTCTCATCCTGCTGGTCGCCAGGGCTCCCTTCATACGGATCGACGCTGATGAAGGAGGCGATCACCGGGTCGTAGTAGCGGGCCTCGAAGTAGTCGAGACCGGTCTCCCCGTCCCGCTCCTTGGAGGTGAACTTGTAGGCCGATGTATGGCCGTTCTGCTGGTGGTAGCGCTGCAGGCCGAACGGATAGAACTCGCTGCGCTCCACCACGGCTCCGCCCATGTCCGTGACGACGGCGGAACTGCCGAGGTGATCCGTGTGGTAAAACAGGATTTTTTCTACCTGAGGCGCGGGTACAAGCTGTCCCGGCGCATTCATCTCGATCCATAGGGCGGCAGCGGGACGGATTGCTTCCAGATTGTTCAGATACTCAGGCCGGGTCGGCAAATAGGAGCCCCAGGACGAAACGGCTCCGTCGAATTCCCATACCTGGTCATAGGAGCCGGACAGAGCGGCCAGGGCCGTAGCCGGAGGCGTGGGTGCGTAGACCGGGGATGGAACCAGGTTCCAGCCGGTCTCGAGGGCGAGCGGAGCTGCCGTCTTTGTCCCGCTCACCGTAAGCACGGCACTGCTCTGCAGGTGAATGATATACACCTTCTGGGCATGGATTTCGCTCAGGTCAAAGAGGCTTTCCTCCGGCACATAACCGTGATACTGGCCGGACGTCGGGTCATAAGTCCACACCTGCGAATAATTGCCTTCCAGGGAAGCAAGCAGGGAAGCAATAGCCGGATTGTCCGGTTCAACACCTAATGAAAAAAAGTTCCATCCCGGATAGAGGCTGACTGCCTGGATCGAACCCTCGCCCGCCTGGGGGGCCGCCTCAACCATGGCGACCCGACGGGGACCGTCAAATACATATTTACGCACCTCACCGTCCCTGATCTCAAAGCCCTTGCTGATGTAATAGACGGTATGACCGGGTGATTTCTTGATGACCCGGCGACCGCTGAAGTCGTAGACATAGGAAGCCACGGTGCCATCCGCACTGCTGCCGGCCAGACGATCGCGAAAGTCCCAGAGGTAGCTGTCTCCGTCAGCTTCGATCATATTGCCGTTGTCGTCGTAATCGAAGACAAGGCCCGATCCGGTGGCGGTGATCGCATGGGGACCGGGCTCTGTACCGGGCAGTTTCTCTCCCCTGCCGCTCGTGCCGCTGGCCCCCCCGACCGCCATGACACCGAGGTTCACCAGCGAGTCATCGATGTGAAGCGGGTCGGGATCAGCCGGAGATTGTTTGACAATCATATTGCCGATTTTATCGTAGGAATAGTCGATCCTGCCGTACCCCGTCCCTTCTGCCCTCGTCAGCCGGTCGAGATCGTCATAGAGAAAAGATTGACTGGCGTTTTCCGGAGCACCGGCGGATAACAGTCGGTTGTCGGTGATCGACATGACGTTGCTGACACCGTCGAAGTTGTATGAGAGATCCTGGATCGGATTGTTTGTCGGGGCCGTAAAGTCGGTTCGCATCTGCTCGAGTCGCTGTCGGGGGTCGTAGGAGTAGGTTGTGGTCAGACCGTTAGCGTAGGTAACACTGGAACGCCGGCCGGAAGGATGATAGTCGATCTGCTCAATAACTCCCGAAACGGATTCAAGCAGGGATCGGTTGTTGTACTGGTATTCCATCGACGAGCCGTCGGGATAGGTGACAGTGGAAGGACGGTTCATGGCATCGTAGCTCACCTGGCTCTGGTAGTCGTGCACCGTGCCGTCGTCGTCTATACGTTTGATCGTCCAGACCGGGTTTGTTCGTGCATCATAGGAGAAGAAGGTAGCCCCGGTAAGATCTTCAACCCACGAGCGTTTTCCGCCGGTGTTGGCGGCACCCGGGTAATCGGGAGAGGCTGTATCGTAATGATAGGTGATGTCCGGGCTGATACCCGCTCCATCAAGGTAATCTTCAGAGAGCAGGCGGTTAGCCCCATCATAGGCATAATTGACGACCTGGCTCTTGTTATCTATCGTCTGGGCCAGGTTTCCGGCCCCGTCGTACGTGTAGGCCATCCGGCCCCGGTCCGGATCGAGCAGCAGTGTCCTTCGGCCCAGACCGTCGTATGCCATGCCCCTGACGTTATTCTGGGCATCGGTGAGGGTGGTGAGGTTACCGAGGGGATCGTAGTCATAGAGGGTGGTATAGGTTTCGCCCCCGTTATTCTCCTCAACTCTTATTAAGCGCTCAAGCCCGTCAGTGAAAAAAACTTTGGCATGACTGTTCTCATCGGTTACTGACTGCTGCAGCGGCAGGTAGGAGGTTACTACGTTCGTTACCACCTGGTCAGCATCGGGTAGGTTATTGACCAGGATTTCCCGGCCTGCAGCATCATAGAAAGTCTCAATGGACGGCTCAGTCGGTGGCGGCCTTGAGTATGTCGATGTAACCGACGGAGACGCTGGATACTTGTCACTTATAGTCCCCAGCGCGTTGAACAAAACCGCATCCGTAACGATAAAACCAACCTCGCCCTCTTCCACCCGGCAAAGAGACCGCCCCATGCCATCGACAAAACTGATGGTATCAAAAGTAGAACCCTGACCGGACGTTTCCCGCGATTTCGTGGTGATTGAACTTGGTCCTGAGGGAGCCGGTGTCAATGTCAGTCCCCCGCCTTCATCGTAGGAGTACAACAGCCCAGCGTCCGGATCAGTCATCGCGTACAGAAAAGATTGACTGGGCTGCCCTTCCGAATCACCGGGGTGAACAATGCTCGTCAGCCGACCGAACACGTCGTAGCCGAATCGGTGCTCGTTGCCGTTAAAATCAAGACTTGAGCTTACCGTTCCAAGACCTAGGTTGTAGGCAGCAGTCAGACTCAGATCCGGATTGGAGCCTCCGATCTCGATGGTCTCCTGCTGCGGGTAGGTTTGCAGGCCTGTATCGTATAAGACGGTGCGATGATAACCGTTCGGGTTCATCGTACCAATGACATTGCCGTAGCCGTCGTAGGCGTTGCGAAGGAGATCGATCCAGGTGGAATCCGCCACCCAGCCTTCCTGTCGGGTTAGCCTGCCCCGGCTCAGGCTGCCTAGACCGAGACCGACGTAATCAGGCCCATCGTAGTAGCTGCGGGACTCAGCGATGGTGATATCGTCCGCACCGGTCTGGTAGGTGTGCTTGATAGCCCCGAGAATCCAGGAGCTTGTCTCGTTGATATATTCGCTGTAGCTATAACGTTCGTCGCCGCTGATCGACAGGGCGCCGAATTGTTTCTTTTCGATGATATTGCCGTAATCGTCGTAGGCGTAAGTCGTTCGTACCGTCTCAGGACTGGTGGTGCCTTCGTAGATGAGTTTGTCGTTTTCACGATTGTAACCTAACCGCACTTCGATACCGGACAGACTGATCAGCAGATTCCTGATCAGCCAGGAATTTTCTTCACGATTAAAAATCTTACCGGTCGCTGATTTCAGCTCCGCAAAGCGAACCCGGCCTTTCAGCCCGTCTTCTTCCCGATGATTCTGCGCCGACACTTCATCGACTTCACTGTCACCGTCGTTGTCCACACCATCGGGACCGCCGGTGAAAAAACCGTTGCGCGTCACCCGGGACGGAGACGACTCGTCACCCCATTCGATCACCCGGACCTCGGCGAAACCCCGGAATTGTCTTTCCCGGTCTTCGTAATAGCCGTCACGGTAGCGGTATTCCTTCTTGTAGAAATCGGTTCCGGGAATATGGTCGAGGTCGAGCCCGGTCGTAGTCCCTATCTCGGAAACCACCTGTACCGGAAACGGCACACTCGACTGCCATGGATCGCCCAGCGCCCAGTCGCGCAGGTAATGATTTGTCGAGCTGCGGTAGGTAATAGTGGTGGTCAGGCCGAGACCATTCTTGATTACCGTCAAAAGATTGCCGTGGCCGGAACCGGCGAGCAGTTCACCGATGTCAATCACCCGAATTCGATCCGATGAGGCAGAGTCGGCATAGACGAGGTCGGTCGTGCCATTGCCGTTCATGTCCGCCCAGCGCACTGCTGCCTGCGGGCTGAACTGGCTTGGCATATCCATGATCCTATACTTTTCGGTGAAGGTATCCGTACCCCGGTTCAGCCAGCACCATAGTTCGTTCGACCCGGCACGCTCAACCACCAGATCCGCCAGGCCGTCGTTGTTGACGTCAATGAGTCTGGCCCGGCTCAGTTGACTGTTCTGGCCATCCGTCAGCACGGTATCAGGGATCGGCACTATTACCGATGCGGCAAAGTTGCCGTATCCCATCGAAGCGGCATAGATCACTGATGTCGGGGTTATCTTGGCCACATCGGGCAGGCGATCGCCGTTCATGTCCGCTGTCTGCACTCCCGCTTCCGAAAAACGGATTACCTGGCCCTGATAACGGGGACCGGTGACATTGACCTTCCTCGAATATTTTCCCTCCGCGATATTGAACCAGATCGAAAATCCGCTGTCCGAGCTCTGCACCACATCGATCCGCTTATCAAAATCAAGGTCGGCGGTTTCGACGTCGTCGAGAAGGAACGGGGCTGGCGGCGCAAAGTCTTGCACGGACATGCGCTTTCTGGCGTCCCATGAGAGCTTGCCGGTGTTTCTGTAATAGTAGACGTCACCGAAATCGGTGGTGTGCACGAGATCGCTGATACCGTCACCGTCCATATCCGCGAAGCTGACCCGGTCTTCCGCCAGGTTAAGCGACAAGGCCATGCCGTCTGCACTTTCCATCAACTGGCCTGAAGCCCAGGTGACCTCCTTCGTTGCTGCTTCTTCATTGACCCCGAGGTTGATGTAACAGGTGTGACTCGACCCTGTCTGGTCGGTGCGCAGGATATCCGGCAGACCATCGCGATTCAGGTCTACCAGGTCTACCAGGTCGGAATCCATCACCGTGACCGGGGCGTTTGCAGCCGTAACAGTTTTTCCGGTTGCGGAAATCAGCTGAGGCAGATCGATTGTCGAATACTTGAAACTGACCGGCGGCAGGTAATTGACGCCGTCCGATCCGTAACGCGTCACCTTGCTTAAATACGAGACATTCGGCTGGGCCATGGTGTAGGTCAGCTCATACCTGCTGATCAGGCTGTCTGGTATCGTATCGTCGTTCCAATCGCCCCCAGCGCACATGGCCGGACTTGCCCCCTGGATGCCTACATTGATCCCGTTAACCCGCCGGTCCGTTTTTACAGCAAAGCCGCTGCGATAGTCCACCCACCAGTCGGGACGTTCCTCGTACTTGAAGGAGATGAAGTAGAAGACCGGATGGGGAGATGATCCTGGTCCGTAACGGATTTCATTCATATATTTCTGGTTGTCTGAGCCGGGAAACGAAATATAGGAGTAATCAATGCTGTTGCCGTTGACATCGGTACTGTTTTCCAGCAGCCACTTGAAAATCCGGTTACCGTCGCTATCGGTGATCCGGGCTGCAGGTGTACTGCCGAACCTCAGCGTGGTTCCATTCTTCAAATCGGCCTCCCAGTGATCGCCGATCCTGCGGTAACGCACGAACGCCCTCTCAATCCGGGCGCGGAAGACATTGTCTTCTACCTCGACCAGTTCTTCGCCGTCCGGTCCAAGGATAGTGTCGACCTCGTCAGGCTCGTCGATAATGAGGTCAAAATCATCATCAAGGGTATTATCCCCGTCCACATAACGGGGCAATCGCTTGTCCGTCTGCCTGCTTATGGCGCCAGGACCATAACGCCAGCCGATCCCGCTGAAACCGGCACCATACCCGCTGTCGTACTGCAGGATGAGGTTAGGTGCATGCCCGGCAGTTCCCGGAGGAACGATTATCTTTATCGGGTAACGGGCACTACCCGTGTTGAGCATTGGTTGGAAAGAGGCTCCCAATCCTTCAATGGAACCGGGTCCTGACGGCAATGAAATGGTGTCAGGAGTCACCCCGCTTTT
>JAHEMX010000113.1 GCA_024643445.1 Desulfobulbaceae bacterium
GGATGATCGAGTTCCTGACCACAATGCCCGCCCCGGCCATGAAGCCGATCATCGATGTGGCGGTAAAAAAGGCACCGAAGGCCCAGTGAGCCGGCAGAATGCCGATCAGTGAAAAAGGAATGGCGGCCATGACCACCAGCGGGGTGATGTAGTTCTTGAACCAGCCGACCATCAGCATATAGATGAGGATCAGCACCACGCAAAAGGCCAGACCGAGATCACGGAACACTTCCAGGGTAATATGCCATTCACCGTCCCATTTCATTGCCGCTTCGTTTTCATCAAAAGGTTGAAACAGGTTGTAGATGCTGACACCGGCGGTGGTTCCGCCAAAATCCGAAGCCTTGAGCATCTTTATCCTGCTGTTCATGTCAAGGATGGCGTAAACCGGACTTTCCACACTTCCGGCAACATCTCCGGTAACATAGAGCACCGGTTTCAGGTTTTTCCGATAGATGGGCTGCTCGACGGCTTTGCTGGAAATATTGACCAATTCACGCAGCGGAACGAGCGAGCCGGAGGGATCGATTTCCGAACGCAGGGAAATATTCAGTAACTCATCCACCCGTGTCCGTTGTGAGCGCGGTAAATCAAGGATGATGTCGATCGGTTCCTTGTCACGCGGTTGATGGAGGAGATCGATTGAAAGTCCGTCAACGGCAATACGAACAGCCCGGGTAATCTGACCTTCGGATATGCCGCTCAAGGCTGCTTTTTCCTTGTCCACGGTAATGACCGTTCGCTGCCTGTCGGTCTCGCGATACCAGTCAATGTCCACGACCCCTTCGGTCGTCTGAAAAATCTCTTTTATCTTCCCGCCGAGTTTCACGCGATCTTCTTCGGTCGGGCCATATATTTCCGCCACCAGTGTCTGCAATACCGGGGGGCCGGGGGGCACTTCGGCGACGGCCAGCGCAGCATCATATTTCCTGGCGATTTCCGACAGGGCGGGCCGGACCCGTACGGCAATTTCATGGCTCTTCAGGTCACGGGCATGCTTGGGCAGCAGATTGACCTGGATGTCGGCCATCGATGCTCCCCCCCGCATGAAATAGTGCCGGACAAGGCCGTTGAAATTGTAAGGGGAGGCGGTACCGACATAGACCTGAAAATCAACAACGTCCGGATCCTCTCTGATTACCTCCGCCATTTCCAGGGCGACCTGCGAGGTCTTTTCCAGGGTACTGCCTTCAGGCATGTTGAGAATCACCTGGAATTCGCTCTTGTTGTCAAACGGCAGCATTTTCACCTTCACCAGTCCAAATCCGACCATGGATGCGGAACCGAGCAGGAGGGCGGTGATGACGATGAAAAAAACAAGGCGCCAGGCCGTGTTACCCAGCAGCGGGTCCATGATGCGGTGATATAGACGCGTAAATACATCATCGGGGGCCTTGTCGTGATCGGCCGCTGCAGCAGCGGACTTTTTCTTGAGGATATGGATTGCCGCCCAGGGTGTTACCGTGAAGGCTATGATCAGGGAGAAGACCATGGCGGCCGATGAACCGACGGGGATGGGACGCATATAGGGGCCCATCAGCCCGCCGACGAAGGCCATCGGCAGAATGGCGGCTATAACGGCCCAGGTTGCCAGAATCGTTGGATTGCCGACCTCGCTGACCGCCTCGATGGCAATCGGTATGACGGACCTTGTTCTATTGGCCGGCAGCCGCATGTGCCGGACGATGTTTTCAACGACGACAATGGCGTCATCAACGAGGATACCGATTGAAAAGATCAGTGCAAAGAGGGTTATCCGGTTAAGCGTGTAGCCGTAAAGGTAGAAAACCAGCAGCGTTAGGGCCAGCGTTGAGGGGATCGCCAGCATGACGACCATTGATTCGCGCCAGCCGAGAAAGATCAGGATCAGGATGGCCACCCCAAAGACCGCAATAGCCATGTGGAACAGGAGCTCGTTTGATTTGTCAGCGGCGGTCTCCCCGTAGTTCCTGGTCACACTCACCGTAATATCGGCAGGTATAAGACTGCCTTTGAGGCTCTCAACCTTTTCCATAACCGCGTCAACAACCGACACGGCATTGGCACCGGGCCGTTTGGCGATGGACAAGGTTACCGCGGCCTCCAGATTATTCCGGTCGGCGCTGCCGAAGAGAACGTAATCGGCCGGTTCTTCAGGGCCATCTATGATTTCCGACACATCTTCAAGGTATACCGGCTGACCGCCGTACACCCCGACGACAATCCTGCCGATATCCTCACTGTTTTGCAGGAAGGTTCCGGTCTGTAGCTGGATTTCGTGGTTATTGCTGGTCATGCGGCCGGAATAGCTCTGCCGGTTCGCCTGCTGCAGCAGAGGCACCAGATTGGTGATTGACAGGTTGCGCGAGGCCAGCAGCAGCGGGTCGAGGCGGATTCTGACCTGCCGTTTGGTGCCGCCGATAATGGTGGTCTCGGCAACGGAGGAAACACTCTTGATCGCATCATCCACCTGGGCAGCCAGGCGGCGCAGCATATAGTGGTCGTAGTTCTTGCTGTGGAAGGTCAGGGCGAGGATGGGGACATCATCGATGGTATGGGGTTTTATCAGCGGGGTGGAGACGTTATGAGGAATCCGGTCAAAATTGGTTGCCAGTTTCTGGTTCAGGCTGACGATGGCCTTTTCCAGGTCAGCACCGACAAAAAAACGCACGACAAGCAGACTCTTGCCGGCCATCGAGGTGGAATAAATATATTCAACATCGGGAAGTTCATAGAGCAATTTCTCCATCGGAATGGTCACCTGCTCTTCTATTTCCTGTGGCGACGCGCCCTCCATGGCAACCATCACATCAATCATCGGCACCTTTATCTGCGGCTCCTCCTCCCGGGGAAGCAGGATGATGGCAAATATGCCGAGAAGTAGTGAGGCTATGATGCCGAGCGGCGTTAATTTCGAGTTGATGAACATCCCGGCAAGACGGCCGGCAAAACCGAGGGTTTTCGTTTTTTTTGTTTCCATGATAGTCTGAATTCTCAGGCAGTAAGGCGATGATGCCTATCGTTATTGAACCTTCACCGGTTGACCGTCCTGCAGCTCTTTGAATCCATCCACAACGACCTGGTCACCATCGTTGATGCCCGAGACAATTTCAACCTGGTCTTTAAAACGCAAGCCGGTTCGCACCAACTGCATGCGGGCCTTGTCATCTCTGACGACGAATACCTTGTCCATCTGGCCATAGCTCTGCACGGCGGCGCCGGGAACCATCAATGCGGTGCCCCTGCTTCCCGGCAGGCTGACGCGGGCAAACTGGCCGGATCTGAGCTTTTTATCCGAATTGACGGTGATCTTGACCGGAGCCGTTCTCGAAAGAGGATCGGCCGACGGGGCGATTTCGGTCACTTCACCGGACAGGGAGAGCTCGGCTGCAGGTATATAGACAGGCAGGGTATCGCCAATTGAGATCCCGAGCACCAGGGTTTCGGGTATAGCGGCTATGATCTGCAGCCGTGATTCATCATCAAGCCGGACCAGTGGCTTGCCTGGAGTTGCAAGATCTCCGACGTTTGCCATTTTCCTGGTGATTACCCCGTCAAAAGGGGCCTTGATTTTCGTATAGCTGAGCATGGTTCGGGCTTCGTTATAGGCGGCCTCGGCAATGCGCATACTTTCCTCGAGCGTTTTCACGGTCGCCGGAGTCGTGGCATTTTTCGTCAGAAGGTTCTGCTCACGGGTGAGATTTCTTTCCACCTGTTCGCGCTGGGCTTGGGCCTGTAACAGTTTTGCTGAAATTTCCCCGGCACTGAGAGCAACCAGCAGATCATCTTTTTTCACGCGTGAACCGGGGCTTACGGTCAATTCCTGTATCGTTCCGCTGATACGGGCGGCAATCTCAGCAGAGTCAGCTGCCTGAACCGTACCCATGATCTCAACCTGCCGCACCGGAGCACTCTGCCTGGCGGTGAAGAGGGTAACCGATGCCGGCGGCAGTTCCTCGGCTTTCTTTGCTGCAGGGTGGTCTGAACTGCAACCGGCGAGGAGGATGAGCAATGAGACGAGAAGGGAGTTTATAATCCTGTGGGGCAGCTTACTAATCATGGCTGGTTCTCCAGAAGTTCTTCGGTGGTGGCGTAGAATTGCTGCTGACCGGCAACCCGCCGTACATTTGCAATGGCAATCCGATACTGGGTGCGGGCAGATGACTGGCGCACCAGGGCGTCGGTAAGACGCACCTCGGAGTCGATCAGATCCGAGGAGAGGATAACTCCTTCCTTGAATCGTTCACGATTGAGCTGGGCGCTTTCCCTGGCTACCTGAACCATTTTTTCGGTGACGGTAATGCGCTCGAGGCTCTGGCGATAGTTCAACTCGGCTTCCTGAATCTCAAGGTTTACATTAAGCCGCAGTTTGGTCAGCTGTTCCTTGAGTGCATGGTATTCAGCTTTCTTTTGGGCGATATCGGCCGCTACCTGATTGCCGTCGTAGAGGCTGTAGTTCAACTTCAGACCGGCACCCCAGGAATCGCCGGATCCGTCAAGAACGAAGCCCTGGTCGTACTGGTAACTGGCAAATCCGTCGACAGTCGGATAGCGGGAACCTTCAGCCCTGGCCAGATCGGCTTCAGCCGCAGCCACGCGGGCAGTCAGGCTGGCAATCTCAGGGCGCTCGAGATAGTCGGCTCTCTGCGGTATGTCCTGGTCAACGCTGGCTTCGGGACTTATCTTCACGCTGCCTTCCCCGAGACCGAGCAGGTTCAGAAATATCTTTCGTGCCAGTTCTTCCTGGTGTGTGCTGATGATCAGGTTTTCACTCGCCCGTGCCTTCTCGACCTCGATGTTGAGCAGGTCGGCTTTGAGCAGATCACCGGCTTCGTATCGCGCCGTTGCCACCTTTAAAGAACTATCGATTGCTGCAAATTCTGCCTGGCGGGCCTCGACCTGGTCCTGCGCCTGCACGATATTGAGAAAAGCACGAACCACCTCAAAGCCGAGCATCTGTTCTGTTGTCCGGCGATTGTTTTGGCTGGCGAGATAACCGGAATCTGCCGCTTCCTGGCCCGCCGTATCCTGACCGCCATTATAGAAGCGGTAGAGAACCTCGGCCTTCATGTTGAGATTGTCAGTGCGGCCCGGATTGTTAAAGTCAATATCATTGCTGAAGCTGCCCTGGTTGAGGATATTGCCGAAGGAATACATCGGCGTATTCGTTTGAGCATAAGCGGCACTCAGGTTAATGCGGGGCTGAAAGGCTGACCTGGCCTGTTCACGCATGGCCTCGGCCGCGGCTATCCGCTGGGCGGCAATCCTGCTGTCCGGGCTGTTCTGCAGGGCAAAGATGACCGCCTGCCGGGCTGTCCAGAGCGCGGGCGGTTCGCTGGCCTCTGCTGCAGCAGTTTCCGTCCCGCCGGGCAGAAAGAGAGCGGCAGCGACGATCAGCGTTATGGGAATTTTTTGCATGATCTCAAGAGGATTCATTTCACTGTTCCTGTGGGCTGAGTTAATGAAGGCCGTTTAGATTAATTAAATGCTTAAATAGGTATAAGGTCCTGCCGCTTTATTGTCAAAGCTAAAATATCATAATATGGTCAAATATTCGAAAGAAAAGGGGAATACCCCACGAAGTGGTATTCAGGCCAGGGCGGATCGGTCGCGATGAGAAAATATTTTTTAGGGGAAAGAATAACGTGGTAAAGTGATTGACTGCCGGAGAATGCACCCCATCACGGCCGCGGCTCATAGACTAAGCGACAGCAGAAAAACTGGGAATTTTTTTGAACATGCACTATTACAATCACCTGGTCAAGATCAATAACCTCCGGAACGGTGGTAACCGACTTTCCCTGCTGCAACTTGTTGTCCGCTACAACATCGGGGCTCTGTTCATGCGGCCGGCGGTCGTTGAACTGCTTGGAAAAAAACGCTATCGCAAGGAAAAAAAACTGTTTTATACCGTTCTCACCGGCACCTATGACCGCCTCAATGAAATTCCGGCGAAACTGCCGAACTGGGATTATGTCTGTTTTACCGACAACCGGAGCCTGACCAGTGCTACCTGGGAAATAGGCTTACTCGAAAACCCGCAGGGGTTGGATCCGGTTCGCCTTTCACGGCATTACAAGATAAACAACCACCTCATTGATTCAGGCTATGACCTGAGTATTTACGTTGATGCCAATATCCGTATACGCGGGGATCTGGACTGTTTTGCCGCGCAGGCGCTGCCGGTGGATGCGTCCTGCGGCTTCCTGCTGCATCCATTCTTGAGTTCTCTCAGGGACGAATTTGAGCAGTGCATCGCACTGGGAAAAGACGACAGGCAGCTGCTGCAGGACCAGTACGACTGGTATATCCGGGAAAAAGGATTTTCCGACCCCTTCCCGCACATCAATGCCCGGATGATTATTCGCCGGAGCGGAAACCGGGAGGTTCGCAACCTGATGGAAACGTGGTTTGAACAACTGCTTACCTGGTCATGTCGAGATCAGGTGGCTTTCAACTATGCCCTGAACAGTCACCAGGGGCTTGCGCTTGCCTATATTCCCTACTGGAATTTCAGGCGTTATTTTCAAAAAATGGATCACCGCTGATCCCCATCGGCCCCTTCAGTCAAAGCGTGCTGGCCGAGCAAAAAAATGCCGGCGCCGACTGAGGCCAGGGCCAGAACCAATCCGAATACAACGAGGGCGAAGCCAAGGGAAGTCTTTCCGGCCGCAAGACCAAGCAGCGGGCCGGCGATCGAGAAGGCCAGGCGGACGAGCAGGCTGCGGATCGACAGGACCGTGGCCCGGATGCTCGAACGGCAATTCCTGTTGATCAGATCTCTGAGCATCGGCGTGGTATATCCCCTGACCAGGTAAAAAATGAAGAGGGTGGCAAGGGCGGGAAGCAGCGGCAGGCTGCCCAGCAGGATATAACCGAGCGGCAGCAGGATGATGATGGATAACAGCGCCCGTCTCCGACCGATGCGTTCCACAATCGCAGCGGCATAGATCGAAATGATTGCGACAGACAGGTTCAAAACTACCCAGAGCGGCGTAATTTCGGCCTCGCTGAAACCAACCGTTACAAAGAATACCTGCGAGGTCCAGGCCATGCAGAGGGTGGCGGTACCGGAAACGGAAGACATGATGATGGTTGAGCTGAGTTTTTTATCCTTGAACAATGCCTGGTAGCTGATGGCAAGGATTTGCTGCATGGAAGGGCGGGTAGAAAGCTTTTCCCGCTCAGGTTCGACGATCAGCAAGGCGGCGGGAATGGCGATGGCGGCAACCATTGCCTGGCTGACATAGACGGCGCGATAACTCAGCCAGGCTGCCAGGAGACCGCCGCCGATAGCGGCAACGGTCTCGGCAAGGTTGCCAAGAGCGGTTATCCTCCCTTCAAAACGCAGGTAGTAATGTTCTTTGTTGCGGGCGGCGAGGCTGTCGAAAAGAAGAGCCGAGTCAGAACCGGATATGAAACTGCCTCCCAGGCCAAGTATTATTTCCGCAGCCAGAAAGCCGTAAAGTGAATAGGACATTGACAGCACAATAAAGCCGAGCGTACCGAGGAGGCTGCCGATGATTAGAGAAGTGCGCCGGCCAATGATATCGGCCATGTATCCGGACGGGATTTCGAGAAAGGCAACGGAAAGCGAGTAGACCGCCTGCAGCAGGTAGATGTCGAAGGTGCCGAGACCGTTGTCTGCATAAAACAGCACCACGATGGGCATGATCAGCATCAGCCATTTGGAGAGCTTGATCAGGTAAAGATAGTAAATGTTGGCGCTCAGTGACCGAAACATGACACCATTACCGGAACCTTGGCTAGTTTGACTCACAGGCCGATGACGGCCAGGGCTGTTATCAGCGCCTGTTTGATATGGGCCCGTGAGAACCAGTTGGTATAGGTCTCGTGGGCGCGTTGCCCGTAGGTGTGCATTTCTCCGGGCCTTGCCAGCAGGGACCGGACGGATGCGGCGAGTGCCTCAGGATCGGCAGGGGGAATAAACGTAATGCCGTTTTCCATGTTCCGTCCCAGTTGCGCTGGATAGGCCGCTGACTCTCTGGTTACCAGGGGCCGGCCGCAGGCCAGGGCCTGATAGGCCTTGTTCGGAATCACCCTGGCCGCCTTTGCTGAAGTGCCAAAGATGCCGAGCAGGAGGTCTGCCCGGCCGATTCGTTCCGGCAGTTCCTGGTAGGGCAGCCAGTCTTCAAAGCGGATATGCTCACAGCCCCGGCTTTTTTGTTCACAGAGATGTCGAAGCGGGCCGCTTCCAAGAAGAGTCCACCGGGCACCGCTCACCTGACGGGCGGCTTCAACAATAACCGAAGGGGCCTGAAGATCGATGAAACTACCGTAAAACAGGATCTCGGCAGGACAATCGGCCGGTGCTGCTGTCTGCAACTGCTGTTTGAAAAGGGATTCTTCCGCTCCCACCGGGATGACACAGGTCCGATTCCTCGGGGCACCAAGTTTGTCGATGAAAAAGCGGCCATGCGGTTCGGTATCGGCAATAACAAGATCGGCCCGGGCAAACAGTGAGCTTTCCCAGGCAAGCAGCCGCCGGGATCTGCTGCTGTTCTCAGCGAACTTCTGCCGTTCGAAAACAACCTTGTCCCAGGCGCTTATCAGCGGATCGAATACCAGCGGCAGCGAATGTCTGTCAGCAAAACGTTTTGCTGACGAATAATCGCGCTGTCTGAAAGCCGGCACCCAGACAGCTGCCGGCATGTCGAACCTGGTAAACGCTGCTTCAACCGACCCCAGAAATGATGAGCGGGGAATGAAATCCTGCAGTGTATAGCCGCACTCAAGGAGCAGGCTGCGCAGGATCTTATTGCGGGAATAATCGGGATCGAAGCGTCCCCACCAGAGGATAGTTTTTTGGGTGCTGTTCATTGGTTTCATTGCCGGGCACTCTTTTTATCCGTGCAGCGCATACGCTTTATCCTGCCGGTCAGCAGCGGGTGACGGCCCTGGATACGGTTCCTCGGGAAAAGGTATAACCGGCTGTTCAGTCGATCGCAGCCGACTGGTCCAGCAGGTCAAGATCCACCAGCCTGGCGTAATG
>JAHEMX010000114.1 GCA_024643445.1 Desulfobulbaceae bacterium
ATGAGTTCGATATCGCCGAGATCAAGCTGATGCGTAATATCCAGCATGTCACCCAGATTCTGGAACGATATTCATTCGGGCGTGAACGCTATGTTAATTTTATTTCTTCGGCTCTGCTGCATCACCTGAAACAGGATAATTATGTCTACCACGGTATCGCCGGGCAATTTTTTTTGAACGATATCAAACATATGTTGAAAGTTCGAGTTATAGCCGATCTTGATGAGCGTGTTGCCAGTGAAGCGAAGCGGGAAAACATTTCGCTTGACCAGGCACGAATGCAGCTGAAACACGATGATGAGCAGCGCCAGAAATGGGCACTCTTTCTCTATGGTATTGATATCGTGGATCCGGGTCTTTATGACATGGTGATCAATGTCAGCGCCATGGGCGTGGACGAGGCGGCAAATCTTATCGCCCGGACCGCTCAGCTGCCCTGTTATCAGGCCGATGAAGCGTCATTGAAATTGGTCAGGGACATGGCCCTGACAGCAGAGATCAGGAACGCTCTTTTCGATTTCCCACTGGCCGGGGTCAACGGCAGAGACGGAAAGGTCCATATCAATGTCAAGGCGCCCGAGGAACATGCCGCAGCGGTCAAGGCGCGTATCGAGGTGGCCATCAGTGCCATAAAGGATCTGGGTGAAGCCGAGATCAGGGTAGATCCCTACTACTAGTCACGGAATTTCACGAGCTGAGCCCGACGACGGCTCGGGATTTGCGCCTGTCCCGGACAAAAAAGGGCGGCACCAGTATTACGCTGGTGCCGCCCTTTTTTATCAATGAAACGAGCCTCCTGCCTTATCGTCAGATACTTTTCTGGGCTGATCTCAGCGTGTTGCGCATCAGCATGCAGATGGTCATCGGGCCAACGCCGCCCGGCACCGGGGTTATTTTCCCGGCGATCTCTTTGGCTTTATCGTAGTCCACGTCTCCCCGGAGGATTGCCTTGCCGGTTTTTTCGTTTTTCCCGACACGGTTAACGCCGACATCAATGACGGTGGAGCCCGGCTTGATCCACTCCGGTTCCACGAGGTTGGGCACACCTGCCGCCACGATGAGTATGTCCGCGCGTTTACAATGAGCAGCCAGGTCCTTGGTGCCGGTGTGCACAATCGTCACCGTGCTGTTCGCCCCCCTGCCTTTTTGTGCCATCATCATGGCGATCGGCTTGCCGACAATATTGGAGCGACCAACGACAACAACCTCCGCCCCTTTTGTTTCGGTGCCTGAGCGTACAATCAGTTCCTGGATGCCGGCCGGGGTGCAGGGCAGGAAGCGGACTGCATCACCGCCAATCATCAACCTGCCGACATTTACCGGGTGGAAGGCATCAACGTCCTTGTCCGGATCAATGGCGTTCAGCACTTTCTTGTCATCGATATGTTTCGGCAATGGCAGTTGTACCAGGATACCGTGTATTTCCGGGTCTTTATTGTACTTGTCGATAAGGGCCAGCAGACCCTCCTCTGAAAGGTCTCCCGGCTGATTATCCTGGATCTCGTTGAAACCGAGGCTGAGTGCGGTCTTCACCTTGAGGGTGACATAGCTGACTGAAGCCGGATTCTCGCCGACAAGGATGGTCACAAGACCTGGAACCTTCCCGGTCTTTTCTTTCATCTCAGCTACTTCCTGCTTGATTTCTTCAAGGATGGTCTTGCTGATTTCAGTTCCGCTGATGATTTCTGCAGTCATTGTACCGTTCCCTCCATGTCAGTAGTGGTTATTTCCTAAGGTTATCGAAACACAGCGTTAAACACTCTCTCTTGCAATCGCTCTGCAGAGGTGGCTGCCTTTTCCCCTCGACGCCCATACAGCCGGGGGCTCTCAAGGAGTCGGAGATCAGACCATGCCGTCACAGAGCGGTTTTTCGTGGCACCCTGTGCAGGTGAGAGGGTACTATCCTTGGTAGCGTCGAGAAGCGGGCTCGGGCTGCACAGTTCACCATTAATCCCCATTTTATTCCCACAATACCAATTATATGTCAACCAGATAGTAAGGCGGGTGTCGAGAAAAACCATGTCACCCCAAGGTCATGCCGGTAGCGTCGAGTCAGGAGCTGACCGTAGGCCTCCGGGTGATGGTTAGCATTGTCTGATAAGGTTCTGGGGACTAATTATCTTGACATTGCACATTGCATGGCAGATGATTTTTTAGTAAGCAATAAGTCTTGTTCTGATCAGAACTTAAGCCTATCGCGTGGCAGTAGAGAATTTTATTTATGATCGGAAAGAATCCATAGATAAAACTGAGTCGGAAAGATATGGAAACTCCTGAGGCCCTTCCCGGTGCAGAAACAATCAGTAAATATCTTGCCAAAGATAATGACAGGATACGGAAAATTGTCGGCATGGTTGCCTATAATGTGACCGCTGCCGCCCGGCAGGCTGCTCAGGTGCTGATAAATGATCGCGAACGCGTTTCGGACGTCACCGATCATCTTGATGGTGAGTTTATTTCTGAGCTGAAGATGGAGCAGGCGACAGAAATAAGGGAAATTACCAAGATAGGGTATGAACTGCAGCATTATTTCGATACCACGATCATGAAGCTTGCTTTCAAGAACTATGGGAAGGAAGTAAAGAAACAGCTTCTCGAGCTTGAACAGAAGGAAGCCGAGATCCGTGAGAAGGAACAGGATATCGAGCGGATTGTAAATGAGCGGGTCGCTGCACTGCGGAGGCAGATCGTCAGGGATGTCTCCTCGGCCCGCGGGTTCTTTGAAAGTGCACTGGCAAAAGCCGAGAAGGTCTTTGATCAGAACAAGATGACCCGCTTTGCCTACGCCACCATCTCTAATTACCAGGAAGAGTATTACAATCTCCAGGGCAGTAACGATATTTCACGCATTACCAGGCTCTACGAGCGGACCATCGAGCCTTTCCAGGTCACCAAGATGATGATGAATAAGGATGGCAGCCTGAAGAAGGTAACCACCAATCCTTTTTCAGAAGAGTGTTGTCAGGATCTCTTCATGTTCTTCTATAAATATTATAACGAGCTTGTCGACATCCACCAGACCACCGGCGAACTGCCGTCAACCGCAGATGAATTGACCAGGATCTTCCAGAAACAGAAAAGAGACGTCAGGGAGATCATCGCCGAAATGCGGCAGGCCGGCAAAAAGGAATAATCTATCAGGAAGCCGGCGAATAGCGCTCCAGTATAATCCTTTCACGAAGCAGGCCCGCAGCATCGTGGCCCCCTTTTTCCTCGGCGCCATACCCGATGGCGACAATTGCCTCGACAACCATGCTCCCCCGCAGGCCAAGAAGGTTTCGGATGTATTCTTCAGCACTCATGCTCTCGTCGTGTTCACGCTTGCGAATCTGAATCCAGCAGCTGCCGAGTCCGAGGTCTGTCGCGGTAAGATGCAGAATCAGCGAGGCAATGGCCGTGTCTTCTATCCAGACGTCGGATGTGGCCGGATCGGCACAGACAACAATGGCCAGCGGCGCATTTTTCAGGAATTTCGAGCCGTGCGTTTTAGCCCGGGACAGTTTATCAATGGTGGAATTTTCATTTATAACATGAAATTCCCATGGCTTTAGGTCCCTTGATGATGGTGAGCGAAGTACCGCTTCGATAAGGGTGTCGATTTTTTCCTGCTCAATGGCGCGATCCCTGAACTGTCTGATACTTCTTCGTTTTCGCAATAGATCAATAAACATGGAGCGCTCTCCGGGGGTGAAGGTTTTTCGTTTTTTCGCAACGGTTTATTGCCTCGGTGACTAAATATCTGAATGTAATAGGCGTGGGTCCAGGAAAACAATTGTTGCTATTGGGTTTGCTGTAGCATTGCAGTAGATTGTTTATCTGTTTATTCACCGGGGCAATAATGGCTTTTACGCTATCCACCAGGATAGCGAAATTCAAGCAGAAAAAGGGTCGTGATGCATTTGATCCGGTTCTTGCGGGTGTATTCGATACGGATCTGCTAACCCGTTCGCAAACCTGGAGACTTGCGCGCTGCTGTTCTGCTGAGCAGCATAACCAGGGGCCAGAGGATTCCCCAGACGATAGCCAGCAGCAGAAGGGACTGCCACAGCGGCCAGTTAAAGTCGGCGGCGCCAAGACGGGCTCCCGCCCAGTAGGCAAGGGGGCCGCCAAGAGCACCAAATACAGCCGAGAGCATCAATCGATGCTTGAGCCATTTGAGACTGTGATTGGGTAAGGTTGCCAGGATCAGCCAGATGGCCATCAGCCAGTAGGGAATGATGATCTGGCCTGCTGATGAGAACGTGAAGAAACCAATCTTCACGAGCGTGCCGTCAATAATCAGCCCACCCAGGAATAGAGCTGAAATCATGACGATATCCCCTCGCAGGCAGGGCGTCATGCAGAGATGTGCGGCCAGCAGAAGAAGCGGTATCCACGCCAGCCTGTTGCCCCCGAGTACACAGATGAACCAGCTCACCTGGTAGATCGAGAGGTTGATAATCCAGTTCATTAGCGCGGTATCGAAATCCGGTTCATCGGTTTTGTCGCGATGAGGTGCACGACGCTGATGGAGCGTTCCCGGAACCCGCCCTCACAATAGCTGAGATAGAATTCCCAGAGACGCTTGAAGCGCTCATCGTAGCCCCTTTTCTGCAGCGCGCTGAACGAGGCGAGAAAACGCTTTCTCCACTCCCTGAGCGTCCTGGCGTAATCAAAGCCGAAATCTACGATATGGCGGGCCACCATATCTGTTTTCTCGGCGAGCAGTTTCAGCATCAGGTTGTTGGCCACCAGGCTGCCGCCGGGAAAGATGTGCTTCTGGATAAAGTCGAATTCCCTGATGTATTTGTTGTACTTCTGGTCCGCCATGGTAATGGCCTGGATGAGCATCATGCCATCGGGTTTCAGCAGGGAATTGCATTTTTCAAAAAAGAGGGGAAGGTAATTGTGGCCGACGGCTTCGATCATCTCAATACTGACCAGCTTGTCATACCTGCCGTCGAGGTCGCGGTAATCCTTTTTCAGAAGGGTGATTTTCCCCTGCAACCCCGCTTTGTCAATACGCTGCTTGGCCACCAGGTATTGAGCCTCGGAGATAGTGGTGGTGGTGACATGGCAGCCGTAATGGGCGGCTGCATGCAGGGCGAACCCTCCCCACCCTGAGCCGATTTCAATGACCCGGTCTTCGCGGCAGAGCTTAAGGCTGCGGCAGATATGCTCAAGCTTGTGGCGCGAAGCATCTTCCAGGCTGCTTGTTTCGTCAGGAAAGAGTGCAGAAGAATACATCATCGTCTCGTCCAGAAAGGATTGGTACATGTCATTGCCGAGATCGTAGTGAGCAAGAATATTCCTCTTTGAACCGTTCCGGCTGTTTGTCCGCAACAGGCGCTGAATAGCGCGGAACGGGCGCAGCAGCCAGCCGAGTTTTCTCTCGATCGCGTCAAGCAGATCCATATTCAGAACCATGATGCGCACTAGTGCAGTCAGGTCGCTGGCACTCCAGAGCCCCTCGACATAGGATTCCCCAGCCCCGATGGACCCGCCCCAGAGAATCCTGGCATATACAGAGGGGCAATGAATGTTCAGCGTTACCTGCAGTTTTTTGTCCGACCCGCAGATGATTTCCTGATTATTCTCCCTGATGGTGACCTGGCCGTAGCGAAGATTTCGCAGTACCTTGAGCAGCAGGCTCTTGGACCAGCGGTGCAACAGGGTGGGCGCGTCAATCGCGGCGGAATTTGCCTGAGTGGGGGCGAGAGTATTCATGTTATCTCCTTTTTTTCAGGGAGGTAGGGGACGTAGGGCACGCCTTTGAGATAGAGCCTCAAAGCCTGCCAGTAAATGGCAGCGACGATAAATGTTGTCATTATCGGTTTTCGTAAAAGCTGACCTCGTACACTTTTAATATCGAGGCTGTGGTGCTGGAGGTTAAGGTTGGCATCAAAAATATGACCCCGCTGGTCATGGACGGTGATACCAATAACAATCTTTTTCCCGGGAGGTTTTATGGTCCAGGTATACTGCTGGTCAACCGGGTTGAACGGGCTTACTTTGAATTCCTTTGCTTCAACCGGATGCAATTGGTTGCCCCCGATATAGTGGGCGTAGTGGTGCCGCTCGTTCCACGGGATATTGGATACTTCCGCCAGCATATGGGTGCAGTGTGCCTCTTGGTCATAACCGAAGTAAAAATTGACCGGACTGAAGTAGAGTCCGCATGTTCTGAGCGTAAGCAGGCCGAATACCTTGCCGGTAACCTCTTTGCCGGTAAGCTCCTGCATCCGTTTCTTTACACTGTCGTGCAGCGGTTGGCAGGGGTTTCCGAGATAATCAGGACGGCAAAAGCGGCTGAGGGCTAATCTTCTGGTGGAAAACCATCTTCCGATATCCGGCAGGGTATCAATGTTATCAAGGTCCAGAAACCACATGAAAAACGGATAGCTGAATCGGTGCGGGCGTGGGATGAAGCGCTGGTGTGCAACAAAACCAGCGTAAAGGGCTGACTTCATACGCTCACCCCCAATGCTTTGCAAACCCGGAGAGCACTGTTCACTCCATCTTCATGAAAGCCGTTGAGCCAGTATGCTCCGCAATAATGCACATGGTCAATTCCTGATATGGTGTGCCACTGCTGCTGGGCGTCGATAACAGCCGTGTTGTATACGGGGTGTGTGTAATTGAAACGTGCCAGTACCTTGTCCCTGGCTATCTCCTCGTTCAGGGTTACCAGGTAGGTGTGCTTTTTCTTCAGGCGCTGCAGGATGTTCATGTTGTACGTCAGTGTCGCCCGGCTGGAGATGTCGCTGTTCAGTCGGTAGTTCCAGCTCGCCCAGGCCTTCTTAGCCTTCGGCAGTCGATTCCTGTCGGTGTGAAGCACAACCTCGTTGTCGGTAGCGTTAAATGCGCCAAGTACCTTCCGCTCCTTCTCGGACGGCTGGTCAAGCAGCTTGATTGCTTCATCTCCATGGCAGGCGATTACCACCTCATCGAAGGTTTCTTCAGTACTCTTTGTTTTTACGATAATACCATCTTCTTTTCTTGCAATGCGCTGGACCGGAGTGGACAGGCGGAAAGCATCCCTGAACGAGGCTGTGAGGGGGGCAATATAAGCACTTGACCCTCCGATAATTGAATACCATTGCGGACGGTCTAAGATATTTAGAAGTCCATGGTTTTCGAAAAAACGGGTGAAGAACTGCAGCGGGAATGATCTGATCTCGTCAAGTCCCATCGACCAGATGGCGGCAACCATAGGCAGCAGATAGTTGTCGGCAAACAGATTGCCGAACTTCCGGCTCTCAAGAAATTCCCCGATTGTCTTGAACTCCATCCGTGATGACTCTTTTCTGACAAGACGATTGAAACGGACGATATCATAGAGCATTTGCAGAAAAGCGGTATTGACAATGTTTTTGCGCTGGGCGAAAAGGCTGTCGAGATTGTTGCCGTTGTATTCAAGCCCGATGGCATCATTCCGAACGGAAAAGCTCATTTCGGTCGGCTGGTATTCAACGGAGATTTCCCTCATCAGCCGGATGAAGTTTGGATAGGTACGGTCGTTAAATACGATAAAACCGGTGTCGATCGCACTTTTCTCACCGTCATATTCCACCTCGACCGTATGGGTATGTCCACCGATGTAGTCGTTTGCTTCAAAAACGGTTATTTCATGCTTTTTTGACAGGAAATAGGCACTGGTCAATCCGGCAATACCCGATCCGATGACGGCAATTTTCTTCATGATGGTATCATCCTTTGAGCAATTCCCAGCCAGGTCCCGCGTGAAAGGGAGCGAAACTGCCTTAACGAACAGGGAAATTGACTGAGAACGTTAATTTCTGTCTGTCGAGAGTATTGCCCGCTGCATCACCGCAGACTCTCATAAAGATACAGGGCGGTAACATCAGTTTTGCTCCTTCTGCAGACCTGCCAGCAGGCTGGCTCTTAGTTCTGCATCAATGGGGTTTGTTTTCCCGAGCCAGATACCAAAATACACTTCAGCAAAACGGGCCGAGGGAACTGTCCCCAGCTCTCTTCCGTTCAGAATGAGATGGGTCGTTTCTGTACCCGCGTCATAGCAGAGCTGGTAACGATCATCTTCATTGACATCACGATAGATGCTGTTGAGGATGTCGAGTTCTTTGCGGACAGAGGCGAGTGTTTGCTGGTCATGCTGACGGGCAAGAATAGCGTCTGCCGCTTCAATAAATTTTTCAACAGAAAGTTCAACGGCATAATCAAGCTGCAGGCAGCGTGAACGGTTTGGCTGCAGAATGTCGTCCGGTGAGCTGTCCCTGGATGCATAGAGCGATGCCTCGTAGACCTTGAAAATGCCAAGATAGCGGATTTCCCCTGACCCACTCAGCTCTAATCCGGCTGGCACAGTCGCAGAAAGAGGAGAGCTCATAACCAGGTAGACGATAGAGAACAGGAATACAGCACGCAACATGGTTTAATCCTCCCGTTGTTTCGGCTCTTTCTGAAAGGCAATCGTTACCTCTCCGACGCGGAAACCAAATTTTTTCATACTGGCCCGGTTAAGTAGAATGCCTTCCGGCTGGAGGAACATCCAGTCGTCGAAGCTGATACTCCACTCTGAGCCGTCGACAGTAATGAGCAGGTCATAGCGCCAGTTCAGGGCGTTGCCGGAGGCGATGCCACGTGCTTCGCCCTGAACGTCCGCCGCCCTGCCGCTGTAGGTTTGCGCCCCATTTTTCGTGATGCTCCAGATCCGTTGCGTTTTTTCTCCGTTGTTCCAGGTGAAGTCCTCTGTCAGTACAAGCTCGCCCGCCTGGTTAACCTTACCATCAATGGCAACGACGAATTGCCGGGTCATCTTTCCGCCGCGGTCCTGTACCATGCCCCATCCCCTGGTCGTTCCGGTGAAATAGGAATAGAGATCAAGCTTTGGCTCATTGCCCTGGTAGAGGCTGATGTCAACACCCGAGCAGCTAGTCAAACCAAGAGCCAGAAATAACGTAATGTATCTAAAAATCATAATAAGCACCAGTGTTATGTCAGGAACTTTCCTGAGCTTTATGCT
>JAHEMX010000602.1 GCA_024643445.1 Desulfobulbaceae bacterium
ATCAAACTGCTCGCCATGCTCGGCGCCTTTCTCGGCTGGCAATCGTTGTTCTTTATTATTTTCGCCAGCTCACTGAGCGGTTCCGTAATCGGCATTATCGCTCTTCGCAGCCAGAAAAAAGGCAGCTCCACCCGTATCCCGTTCGGTCCGTTTCTTGCCGTCAGCGGACTGGTCTACCTGTTCTGTTACCCGCAGATCCAGGACCTTTTCCTGTGGTATATCAGCACGTTCAGATGATTACGTCCCGCCTTGGACGTTTCATCGAAGTTCCTCGAACCAACCACAGGTAAACCTGTAGTTCCGATCTGCGACGCGCGGGGAAAACCACCGTGGATTCAAGACTCATAAACCACCGGTGGCGGCTCCGGGCACCAAAACAAAAAAGCCCCCGCCGCTGGAACGGCCGGGGGCTTTTTTGATTACTGGAGAAAGCTCTTCTAGGCCTCTACCTCGTGTTCGACCCCGATGGCGATCTTGTACAACAGGGTCAGCAGGAAGAAACCGGATGCCCAGATACCGATCGTGATACCGAGCTCGTTGAGTGTCGGTATATACTGGGTTACTTCATCCAGCGGGTTCGGCACGAAACCGCCGAAGACAAAGCCAAGCCCCTTATCGGCCCACAGGGCGAAAAAGATCAGCACCGCTGCCGTACCCACCAGGCGGTAATCAAACACCTTGAAGATCTTCATGTAGGCGAGAATTCCGAGACCGGTAAAGTTAAAAAGGACCGAGGTCCACATGAACGGTACCAGGTTATTGTACACATGACCATCATGTTCCAGGCCGAAGAAGAGATACTCCAGGCTGTGCATATGTCCCGGAACTTCCGAGTAATAGCCGACGAAGAACTCGAGCAGGAAAAAGAAGGTGTTGATGATGACCGCGTACATGATGATGGTCGTCAGTTTCTGCACCGCCTCTTTCCCGGCATCAAAATGAGCATATTTTTTCATGATGATGCAGGCGATCAGGATAAGAGAAGGTCCTGCCGCAAAGGCCGACGCCAGGAAGCGCGGGGCGATGATGGCTGACAGCCAGAAGTGCCGGCCCGGCAGACCGCAGTAGAGCATAGCCGTTACGGTATGAATGGAAACGGCAAAGGGGATGGAAATGGCGACAAAGATATAGATCCATTTCGGCGGCGGCACCTGTTTCCGCTCTGCCGTCAGAATAACCCAGCCGCAGAGGATGTTCAGCAGCAGGTAGCCCCAGAGCACGCACATGTCCCAGAAAAGCATGGAATGGGGCGTGGCAAAGAAGATAACGTTCAGGCCGCGCAGCGGCTGGCCAAGATCGGCCATGATAAACATCAGGCACATGACCAGGGCGGAGATGGCCAGGAATTCACCGAGTATGGTGATCCGTCCAAAAGCCTTGTAGTTGTGAATGTAATAGGGCAATACCAGCATCAGCCCTCCGGCGGCGACGCCGACGAGAAAGGTGAACTGGGAGATATAAAGCCCCCACGAGACATCGCGGCTCATCCCGGTAAGTCCGAGGCCGAACCGGTACTGCCTGAGATAACATGCCGCCCCGATGACAATGAGCGAACCGAGAATTGCAAGCCAGATCCAGTAGGCGGGTTTTCCTTTCAGTGTTTTTTCTATCATGACAACCTCACACTATATAAAAGACTGACGGCACGGTGCCGGCAGATGGTTTACGCTGAATGGTGTGCTCCTTATCAAGTACTTTTCTCACCTCGGATTTGGGATCATTGAGATCACCGAAGACCATGGCTCCGCTCCCCTGACAGGCCTCGACACAGGCCGGCTCAAGTCCCAGAGCCAGCCGCTCGCCGCAGAAGTTGCACTTTTCCACAACACCCCGCATACGGGTCGGAAAATTGGGGTAGTATTCCTTGATGAAGGGCCGGGGATCCTGCCAGTTAAAGCTCCTGGCGCCAAACGGGCAGGCGGCCATGCAGAACCGGCAGCCGATACAGCGATGGAAATCCATGGCCACAATGCCGTTCGTCAGATCGACGAATGTTGCCTTGGTCGGGCAGGCCTTGACACATGATGGATTGTCGCAATGATTGCAGAGCACGGGAAAACGACTGTTCCTGACCGTCTCGGAGCGATGATTGTGCGATTGTTCGGTGAAGGCATTGTTGAAACCCGTTTTCCATATCCATTTGATCTCGCTCTTGGGATCGGGGATGTGCGGTATATTGTGTACCTTGTAGCAGGCCTCTATGGCCCTGTCGAGCATCGGCTCATCTTCATAGAACTTGCGCATATCGATGACCATACCCAGGCGAATACGGGTCGGCGCTTCTGCAGCATGGCCGGCTGCCGGGGCATGGGTCGTCGCCGGTTTGGCATCGCCGCCGCCTGACGCCAGTGCCGGCGTCGATGTCAGCTTGACGATCGCTGGGGCGCCGATACCGGCAAGTACTGAGGCACCGGCCATCTTCAGAAATTTTCTTCTCTTGTTATTCAT
>JAHEMX010000115.1 GCA_024643445.1 Desulfobulbaceae bacterium
CCCGGCCTCACACCGGCGGAAAAGGTCTACGGTTACAGCACCCTCGAGGTCCTGGCTTTTACTTGCGGAAATCCCGCTGCTCCGGCGCATGCCATTCCGGACAAGGCCTCTGCCCGCATCCATTTGCGCTTCACCCGTGATCTGGACTCCTCCACCTTCCAGCAGGTCATTCGCCAACATCTCGATGATAATGGTTTTGCCAAGGTCCAGCTGCACACCGTAGGCGAAGGATCGATGCAGGCTACCCGGCTGGACCCGCGCAGCCCCTGGTCCAAATGGGCGGTGGCAAGCATCACCAAAAGCCTCGGCCAGCCCCCGGCGGTACTGCCCAATCTTGGCGGCTCCCTGCCGAACGATGCTTTCACCGATATACTCGGGCTACCCACGGTATGGGTGCCTCATTCCTACGGCGGCTGTTCGCAGCATGCCCCTGATGAACACATCCTGGAGCCCATCATGCGCGAGGGACTGCAGATAATGGCCGGTCTCTTCTGGGACCTTGGCGAACAGGGACTACCCGGCTGAAGGGGATTTGCCATATGAATTTCAAGAAACACCGTTTATCTGACTGGCTCAGCGAGGTTCGCCGCGACCTGCATATGAACCCCGAAACCGCCTTCGAGGAGATCCGGACCACGGGCAGGATCAAGGAGATTCTCACCGGCCTGGGCGTTCCCCTGGTTCAGCTTGAAGCACCTCCAACCGGAGCGGTCGGCCTGGTGGAATGCCTGCCGGGGGATAAGGTCCTGGCGCTCAGGGCCGATATCGATGCGCTGCCCATGGAAGAGCTGAACCAGGTGGACTATGTTTCCAGGCGTCCCGGCTGCATGCATGCCTGCGGTCATGACGCTCATACCACCATCATGCTGGGTGTGGCCAGGGAGTTGATGGAAACAGGGCTCAGAAAGGAACTGAAGGGCACGGTGAAGTTTATCTTTCAGCCGGCCGAGGAAGGTGTTTCAGGGGCCCGGGTCATGATCAACCACGGCGTTTTACAAAACCCCAGGGTTGACCGTATCGTGGCGGGACACATGTGGCCCGAGCTGAAGGCGGGGCAGGTAGGAATCTACCGGCAGGTAAGTCATGCCTCCACTGACCGTTTTGCCTTGACCATTACCGGAAAGGGTGCCCATGGAGCCAAGCCGCACCACGGCCTTGATCCCATCCTGGCCGGAGCCCATTTTGTCACCGCGGTTCATTCCGTTGTCAGCCGCAACCTGGATCCGGTCCAGACCGCAGTAGTCACCGTGGGACAGTTCACCTCGGGAACGGCAGCAAACGTGATCCCCGCCTCGGCGCATCTGCAGGGGACGGTGCGGGCCTTTAGTGAGGAAGTGCGGCAAACCATCATGCGCCGCTTAAAAGAACTGGCTCTTGGTCTGGAAGCAGGTTTCGGGGTCCGGGCGGAGTTGGTTTACAGCGACGGTGTACCCGCCTGTGTAAACGATCCCGAGGTGTCGCAGACACTACATGATGCGTCTGTGAAGGTCCTGGGCGAAAAGAATGTTTTCTGGCTGGCGCCGCAGACCGGCGGTGAAGATTTCGCCTTGTACGTGCAGCAATGCCCCGGTTCCATCATGCGCTTTGGGTGCGCAAATCCTGACAAAGGAATCGATAATCCCCTGCATTCACCCTACTTCGACCTGGATGAAGAGGTTCTTGCCGTGGGTGTGGAGGTTTTTAAGCAGGCGATGCTTGATTATCTATGGTAAGGTGCTGAAATAAAAACAGTTATGAATCGTGTTGGTGAAGGGGAGATCTTGTTCCCGGGGCATGGGCAGAAGGGCGGCTGTCCACTATATAATTGAAACGGTAGTGCTCGTTCCGGGCACTACCGTTTTTTTTTCTGCTCTGCTTCTTCAAATACGCTCATGTTGGTCGCCGGTTTCCAAGGATCTCAGAATTCGGCACGATCTATCTCTTACCTTTTGTAGCATTCTTGCTGCAAATCAATGATCACCAGTCAGGCCACGCCCGTTTCCTGTGCATAGCAAGCGACCGGTTCTTTTGAGTCAATGGTTACAACCAGAATTGGCACGCCTGGTTTGCCGAATTGCCGGTCTGGTTTTGCTATTCGAGCTCTTGCTCCTCTTCTCTCCATTTATTCTAAGCAGCTGCCAGTCATATCAGCTGGTAACAGGAAGGTAAGGCGGCGCGGCATGTCCTCCAGGAATCGAATTGACTGATTGAATTTTAAGGCGTTATGCAGTTTTTCAAAAATGTAATGTTGATATTTTTTATGCAACATAAATGGAATATTCTAGACGTGTGACCTGGTGGACTCGGATATGAATCGGCTGCGTTCGAATTCTTTTTTTTAAGAAAATTGAGCGAAGAAAAGATCAGATAGCCGTCCCTTCCTCCGGTAAATATGATGCAAGAGCAACCTCGGTTACAGATTGGCATGCTTCTTGTTATTCTCCCGTCCAGATGTTCGTCGCGATACGAAGAGGTGGAAGGTTTCCCCAATAACCATTATCGAGGAAAAAGGAGAAGAAATGAAATTCACCAGTTCTGCAATAGTAGCAATATGGACAGTCGCACTGAGCCTGGGCCTATCATCATCGGTTCTTGCCGCTGATACGATTAAAGTAGGCATCCTGCATTCCCTTTCGGGAACCATGGCGATAAGTGAAACCACCCTTAAAGACACCATGCTCATGCTTATTGAGGAGCAGAATAAGAAGGGAGGATTGCTTGGCAAGAAACTTGAAGCGGTAGTGGTTGACCCGGCCTCAAACTGGCCCCTGTTTGCCGAGAAAGCCAAGGAGTTGATTGAAAAGGAAAAGGTAGCTGCCACTTTTGGCTGCTGGACATCGGTCTCCAGAAAATCGGTCCTTCCGGTTTTTGAGGAGCAGAACAGCCTGCTTTTCTACCCGGTGCAGTATGAGGGTGAGGAATCTTCCAGAAATGTGTTTTACACCGGCGCGGCACCAAATCAGCAGGCCATTCCGGCAGTTGATTACCTGATGAAAGAGATCAAGGTTGAACGCTGGGTTCTTGCCGGTACCGATTATGTGTACCCGCGCACCACGAACAAGATTCTTGAAGCCTATCTGAAGCTCAAAGGAGTCGCTGTAGATGATATCATGATCAACTACACGCCTTTTGGTCATTCTGACTGGCAGTCAATCGTCTCTGATATCAAGAAATTCGGGTCTGCCGGCAAGAAAACTGCGGTTGTCTCGACGATTAACGGTGATGCCAATGTGCCGTTTTACAAAGAGCTTGGCAATCAGGGAATCACCGCTGACACCATCCCGGTTGTTGCCTTCTCGGTCGGTGAGGAGGAACTATCAGGCATTGACACCAAGCCGCTGGTCGGTCACCTCGCTGCCTGGAACTACTTCATGAGTGTGAAAAGCGAGGCCAATGATGCCTTTATCGAAAGCTGGTTGAAGTTTATCAAGAATCAAGACCGGGTGACCAACGACCCCATGGAGGCTCATTACATCGGCTTCAACATGTGGGTTAAGGCGGTGGAAAAGGCGGGTACCACCGATCCTGATGCCGTGCAGGATGCAATCATCGGGGTTGCCGTGCCGAATCTCACCGGCGGGTATTCGGCCATGATGCCGAACCATCACATTACCAAGCCGGTTCTCATCGGCGAGATTCAGGAAGACGGGCAGTTTGAGGTCGTCTGGGAGACCGCTGGACTCGTCGTCGGTGATGACTGGTCCGACTACCTGGAAGGCTCCAAGGATCTTATTTCCGACTGGAGAAAGCCTCTTTACTGCGGCGCCTATAATGTTGTAACCGCCAAGTGTTCGGGAACCAAGTAAGACTGCAACCTCTCCCCGGAGTTCATGCGAACTCCGGGGTTCATGAGCACACCCTGTATTTTCTCATGCACAGTTTCTCTCGAGATTTCGCTCTTGCGGCACTTTTCTGGCTGTTACTCATGACCCAGTACTGCAGTGGTGCAGAGCCAAACAGCCAGTTTCTCGATGGACTCGTCCTGCTCTCCGCTCAAAGCTTCACAGAAAAGGAGAAAGGTATCGAGCTTATAGGGGCCAGTCAGGATCCTCTGGCTGCAAGGACTCTGCAGAGCCTGCTGGACGGCAAGCTGTTTTATACGAGCAAGGATAATATTTTGGTTTATGGAGAATCAGAAGGAGCAAACTATGCGATTTCTGATTTTCTCTCAGGGGAATCCCTCGGCCTTGTAAAAAAACGAAACCTGGAAAAAATCACCATTAACAATACGCTGCGCTCCACGCTGAAAACCACGATCGCCCTGATCAATCTCCAACATCCCGATGATACAGTCCGTCTGGCCGCGGTAAACGCGGTTCTCTCGGACATAAACCCGGAGCTGTTGGAAATTCTGGCCGGCTGTTATCAAACTGAGAAGAATGAGCAGGTCAGGGATGCCCTTTCTGTTGCGTTGGCGATCGGCGGTCTCAGGCAGCAAGACACTGCGAAACGACTTGAGGCGCTGCAATCGGTGCGAGGTGATGTGCACCCGGTTATCAAGAATGAAATTCAGGCGCTCATTGACAGAGAAACGGATGCGATCGTCATTAAAGCAGCAAAATCGACATTGACTGCCATCGAGGGGAAAATTGCCTGGTTCGCCCGGCTCGAAACGCTCTTTTTTGGTCTGAGCCTTGGTTCTGTGCTGGTTCTTGCTGCCATCGGACTCGCCATCACCTTCGGTGTGATCGGCGTCATCAATATGGCCCATGGCGAACTTATCATGCTCGGAGCCTATACTACCTACGTCCTCCAGCAACTTATGCCGGATTCCATCGGACTGGCCCTTGCCCTATCCGTCCCGGCCGCCTTTGGTGTCTCCGGGCTTGCCGGTATCCTGATAGAAAGGTCGGTCATCCGTTTCCTTTACGGCAGACCCCTTGAAACCCTGCTGGCAACCTTTGGCATCAGCCTCGTTCTGCAGCAAACGGTGCGCTCTATCTTCTCTCCTCTGAATCGCAGTGTAGCGACACCCGACTGGATGAGCGGATCCATCACTATTAATCCAATTCTGTCGCTCACCAGCAACCGTGTCACCATTTTCTTCTTCGCCATGCTCGTTTTTGGTGCGCTTTTTCTGCTGTTGAAGAAAAGCTCCCTTGGTTTGAACGTCCGGGCGGTGGCGCAGAATCGGGCCATGGCACGGGCCATGGGTATTCGGGCCGCACGGGTGGACGCCTTGACCTTCGGGCTGGGTTCTGGTATCGCGGGGATTGCCGGTGTGGCCTTGTCGCAGCTTACCAACGTGGGACCGAATCTGGGACAGGCGTATATCATCGATTCATTCATGGTGGTGGTCTTCGGCGGCGTCGGCAACCTCTGGGGCACCTTGCTCGGCGGGCTCTCATTGGGAGTAGCCAATAAGTTCCTCGAACCTTGGAGCGGGGCGGTGCTGGCCAAGATCATCATCCTGGTATTCATCATCCTCTTTATCCAGAAACGTCCTCAGGGATTGTTCCCGCAAAAAGGCAGGGCCGCGGAGTAGCTCATGTCGTCAGTAAGGCTCCTTTATAACGATAAACCCGGCATGGTCATGCTCGTGCTGCTGGCTGCTGCTGCCGTGCTTGTACCGCTTTGCAACCTGGGGTTTCCGGATGGACACCTGCTGCATATTTCCACCTTCACCATGACCCTGGTGGGCAAATATCTCTGTTATGGACTGCTTGCCGTCTCTGTCGATCTGGTATGGGGGTATCTGGGGATACTGAGCCTTGGGCACGGTGCTTTTTTCGCCCTGGGTGGCTACGCCATGGGCATGTATCTGATGCGTCAGATCGGTGACCGAGGTGTTTACGGAAATCCGCTGCTGCCTGATTTCATGGTCTTTCTCAACTGGCAGGACCTGCCGTGGTTCTGGCACGGTTTCGATTATTTTTTCTTTGCCCTGCTCATGGTTATTCTGGTGCCGGCGGCACTTGCCTTTGCTTTCGGCTGGTTTGCGTTCAGATCGAGGGTTACCGGCGTGTATCTCTCCATCATTACCCAGGCCATGACCTACGCCCTTCTACTTGCTTTTTTCCGCAACGAGATGGGCTTCGGCGGCAATAATGGCCTCACTGATTTCAAAGACATTCTTGGTTTTCCGCTGCAGAGTGATGTAACAAAAGCGGGGCTTTTTGTCGCATCAGCCACTGCCCTTGCATTGGGTTACCTCTGCTGCCGCTTTATTACCGGCTCAAAACTGGGCAGGGTCTGCACGGCCATCCGGGATCAGGAACCGCGCGTACGTTTCCTGGGCTACCGGGTGGAGAACATCAAATTGTTTGTCTTTACGTTTTCTGCGGTTCTCGCGGGTATTGCCGGTGCATTGTATGTGCCTCAGGTCGGTATCATTAACCCGACGGAATTCTCACCGCTCAACTCCATAGAGATTGTTATCTGGGTAGCCGTCGGTGGACGCGGAACCCTCTATGGGGCGGTTGCCGGGGCGCTGGTAGTCAATTATGCCAAAAGTTATCTGACGGCAGCCTTTCCCGACGCCTGGCTCTTTGGACTTGGCGCATTATTTATCCTGGTCACCATTTTCCTGCCAAGGGGCATTTCGGGCGGGATGACCGGGTTATTCAGAAAGAGGCAGGAGATAAACTGATGGCTTCCCTGCAAACCCTCCACCCTCTCTTCAACCGGGATGAAGTCTTCGAATTCCTCAAACCAGACATACCGCCTTCACTCGATCTCAGCCGCGGCATTATCCTCTATCTGGAAGATATCAGCGTCAGCTTTGATGGATTCAAGGCTATCAATGATCTTAACCTCTATATCAAGGATGGTGAACTTCGCTGCATCATTGGTCCCAATGGTGCCGGAAAGACTACCATGATGGATATAATCACCGGCAAAACAAGACCGGATAAGGGCTCAGCCTGGTTTGGCCAGTCCATCAACCTGCTCAAGCTTGATGAGCCGGAGATCGCCCTGGCCGGCATCGGCAGAAAGTTCCAGAAACCGACCGTTTTTGAAAATCATACCGTTCATGACAATCTTGAGCTGGCCCTGGCCGGCAACAAAAAAGTTCTGCCGACCCTGAAGGCGCGACTTCGAAGCGAACAGCAGGACTATATCGGTGAGACGCTGCTGCTTATCGGGCTGGGTGATCGGCCGTACTCACCAGCGGGGTCTCTTTCACACGGCCAGAAACAGTGGCTTGAGATAGGTATGCTGCTGATGCAGCGACCGAAACTGCTGCTCATCGACGAACCGGCCGCCGGTATGACCCACCAGGAGATGGAGCGGACTACCGAACTGCTCACCAATTTGGCCGGAGAACATTCCGTGGTTGTGGTGGAACACGATATGGATTTCATCCGCACCATCGCCCGAACGGTCACGGTTCTCCACCAGGGAAGCGTCCTGGCCGAGGGCAGCATGGCAGAAATCCAGAACAATCAGAAGGTGATTGAGGTGTATCTCGGAGGATGATAGAGAAACCATGCTCAGCATAAATCAGCTTAACCAGTATTACAATGAAAGCCACACCCTCTGGGACCTGAACGCCGACGTCAAGCAAGGTGGCTGTACCGTTGTCATGGGGAGAAACGGGGTGGGAAAGACCACTCTGCTGCAATGCGTCATGGGGCTGCTTCCCGTTCGCTCCGGTACCATCCGTTTCAAGGAATATGAGCTCACCCGGCAGGCAGCCGAAGGCCGGGCCCGGTCCGGCATCGGTTATGTTCCCCAGGGGAGGCAGATTTTTCCGCTGCTGAGCGTTGGGGAGAATCTGCGCATCGGCCTTGGCGCCTCACGGCATAAGTCAAAGGGGATACCTGAGCTGGTTTTTGAGCTTTTCCCGGTACTTCGTGAGATGCTGGGCCGGCGGGGCGGTGATCTTTCCGGCGGCCAGCAGCAGCAGTTGGCCATTGGCCGGGCGCTTGTGTTGGAGCCGGACCTGCTAATTCTTGATGAGCCGACCGAAGGAATACAGCCAAATATTGTCCAGGAAATCGGCAGCATCATTAAAAAGTTGAACAAAGATCTGGGCATGACGGTTCTGCTCGTTGAACAGAAACTGCCCTTTGCCCGGATGGTAGCCGATGATTTCCTGATCATTGACCGGGGTCGCTGTGTGGAACAGGGCGAGATTAACGTACTGAGTGAACAGATGATAAAAAGGTATCTGACGGTTTGAAGATCTTGGGTTCCTCGATACCCGTGCATGAAGCGGAGGGTACCGGTGCAGAAGGGGGCTGGAGCGCGACGCTGGAACTCGAGATAAGCCGACGGGGCAACAGGAGTGTGGTCAGCCGGTCCCGGCAGAAGGGGCCGCTCACCATCCAGGCTCCATTCTATCCCGAAGACGAGATCTGTCATCTCTACCTCCTGCATCCACCTGCAGGCATTGTCGGAGGCGACAGACTCACCCTCAATGTTGCCACCAAAGATGGAGGTTCGGCCGTGATCACCAATCCCGGGGCGACAAAATTTTATAAAACCAATGGCAGGCGCGCCGAGCAGAACCAGTCCTTCACGGTCGCAGACAGTACAACCCTCGAATGGCTGCCGCAGGAAACGATCTATTACCCGGACGCAAATGCCCGGATGGCTACCACCATTTACCTGGAAGGTTCGGCCCGGTTTATGGGCTGGGAGATTCACTGCTTTGGTCTGCCGGTTACTAAACAGCTCTTCGGCAGCGGGCAGGCGAGGGTCGCCTTGTCCCTGTTCAGGGATGAGAAACCGCTTCTGCTTGAATCACTCCGCGTCTCTCCCGATAAAACGAGGTTCCCGGCTGCATTTCTGCAAAATCAGCCGGTATTCGGATCTTTTATTGCAACGGGGGCGAACCGGCAGATGCTTGATCTGCTGCGTCAGGAACTGGCGCAGACGGATGAGATTCAGTGGGCTGCAACCCTGCTTACGGATGTGCTTGTCATCCGCTGCCTCGGTCGGTCAACCAGCCGGGCACGAAGGCTCTTTGTCGAGTCATGGAAGCTGCTGAGGCCCTCTATCCTTCAGAGACAGCCG
>JAHEMX010000603.1 GCA_024643445.1 Desulfobulbaceae bacterium
TGAGATTGTTTTACCATCCCTGATCGTATCGGTTAATTCTAGCGGATAATTGTCTGGAGTGGAAGGCGAGAGCGCACCTTTTAGGGTTCCTGAAAAAATAGTTTGTCTGACGAAAAAAAACGGCGTGTTGAGAAAGCCAGATAGCCAGTTTCATGTTTAGCGAAAGAGAGCACAGGTGTATCTTGTTTGCGGGAAGAAAGATGAATATTGGAACAAAGTGGTGGATCAAGAAATAATTCTTGATAAATCAATAGTTTTCCAGGTAAACTGGAATTACTATCTGTTGCTTTTGCCGTCGATCGCTTCTCTAACCGGACACGTGAAAACTGAACTGGCACCTGGGATGGAGGATCAGTTCTGCTGCCACAGTGCTATACGATACTTGAAATATATGGCGAATGAAATATATAAATGTTTGAAATTACAAATATAGTACGATGGCAGGACGTACTTGATATACTCGTAGTCGCCTTTCTGTTCTACCAGCTGATTTCCATCATCCGGGGTACGCGCTCGGTGCAGATGGTGCTTGGACTCGGGGTGCTGGTTGTCATTTATTTCATGGCAAGAATTCTTGATCTGGCCAGCCTGCTCTGGTTGCTGCAGACCTTTCTCAGCTCTTTATTCCTCATTATCATTATCGTTTTTCAGGATGATATTCGGCGGGCCTTGACGCAGGTCGGGAAATCGCCATTCCAGAAATCGGTTGATATGGTCGAAAAGGATCTTGAGGAAATCATCAGGACGGTTTTCTACCTGTCAAAACGGCGCATAGGTGCCCTTATTGTCATCGAGCGTGAAACGGGCTTGCGGGATTATGTTGAATCGGGGTTTCTTATTGATGCCAGACTGACGAAGGAACTGCTCATCTCGGTATTCATGCCGGTATCACCCCTGCATGACGGCGGCGTTATTATTACCAAGGGGCGTATTCATACTGCCGGGAGTATTCTCCCCCTGACGCAGAATCCCTATATAGATAAGCAGTACGGTACCCGTCATCGCGCAGCGATTGGCCTGTCGGAGGAAACTGACGCCGTGATCCTCGTGGTTTCCGAGGAAACTCAGGGCATATCGCTGGTACAGCATGGCGCCATGACCGCGGTAAATGATGAGATTTCACTTACCAATGCTCTGAGGGCTATTTTTATCGGAACGAAGGATATTCATAAATCATCCTGGAAACACTGGTTCGTCAAATGAAACCGTTCAGTCTGAATTACTGGCGCCGGACTCTTGCCAAGGAATGGTTCCCGATCCTGATTTCACTGATCATGGCGATTGTCCTCTGGTTCAACGTCGGCGGTGAGAAGAAGGTCGATACGAGTGTCATGATCCCGGTGGAGGTTATAAACCTGTCGCGGGATCTCGTCATCTCGAACCAGTTTAAAAGACAGATTGAAGTGACGGTTAATGGTCCGCGTTCATTGATTCTCGATATCGAAAAGAAACAGATCACCCGTCAGATTGACTTGTCCAAAGCCACACCCGGTACCACCGTCATTACCAACGATGTCGATTCAATTGCCTTCCCCCGCGGCATAACGATTCTTCGCGTTCAACCATCCACCATTATCCTGTCACTCGATAAACTCGTGAAGAAGCAGTTCGAGATCAATCCGGTTACTGCCGGCAATCCGCTGCCCGGCTATATCCTGAAGGGGCTGCGGATGGACCCGGATGTTATTACCGTGACCGGTCCTGAGACCGTGCTTGCACCGTACAAGGTTTTCAGGACAAAAGTCATCAATATCAATGGCATGAATAAATCTGTCCAGCAGCAGATACCACTCGATCTGGAACCGGCGATAGTCGACCTGATTGGAGAAACGACCATTACAGCCGATATAACCATCGGTTACGAGATGGTAGAGAAGGAATATACCCTTACACTCCCGCAAGCAGTCGTCGGCTCGAAAAAAACCATTAAGAGTGTAAGAGTCCTGGCTAGTGTTCCAAAGCTGCTGCTTGATCGGAAACTTCCGGCAAAAGACATGCTATCGACCGCCATTCTTGAAGACTGGGAAAACGGAACAGCCACGGTGAAGATTATTCAGTCCGAAAAAACCGATTTACCAATCGACATTATTCATGTTGAGCCTGCCGTCATAGAAATACCGGTAAAAGCCGCCATACCTGCTCCCGAGAACGGTGGTGAAACGCAGCCAGACAGCGGTGAAGCTGCTCAAAAGCAGTGATACCAAGAACATGAGCACCTCTTTGAAATTGATAGAGCAATGAGAAAACTATTTGGAACAGACGGCATTCGCGGTGAGGCGAACAGTCATCCGATGACGACTGAGATTGCCATGCAGGTCGGCAGGGCTATAGCGTTTATCGTTCAGAGCCGGTCCCGTGGGCATGGCATCGTTATCGGCAAGGACACGCGGCTTTCCTGCTATATGCTCGAGAATGCGCTGGCGGCCGGTATCTGTTCG